>DUTZ01000390.1 GCA_012841845.1 Actinomycetales bacterium
GCAGCCGGTGCACCGCGCGGTCCGCCACCCCGCCGCCGCGACCGCCACCGGCCGCCGGGTTGACCAGCAGCGCCACCCGGCCGATCTCGTGGTGGGAGAACCGCCCCCCGCCCCCGCCGCTCACGGGATCAGCGTCCCCGGGTTGCAGACCCCGTGCGGGTCCAGCTCGGCCTTGACCGCGCGCAGCATCCGCACACCCACCTCGCCGATCTCCTCGCTGAGATACGGCCGGTGGTCCGCGCCCACACCGTGGTGGTGGGTGATGGTCCCGCCGGCCGCGAGGATCGCCTCGCTCGCCGCGTGTTTGGCCGTCCGCCACTGCGCCACCGGGTCGTCGCCGCGCTGCCCCGCCACCACCGTGAAGTACAGGGAGGCGCCGGTGGGGTACACGTGACTCACGTGGGTCAGGACCGCCGCGAGGGTGCCGCCGGCCTCGAGCGAGTCGGTGAGCGCCCCCACGACCGCGTCGCGCAGCCCCACGATCCCCGACCAGTCCGTCGCCGTCTCCAGGGTCTCCACGAGCACGCCCTCGTCGAGCAGCGAGTCCCGCAGCGGCGGGGCGGCATAGCGGCCGTGCTCCCACGACCGCGCCGGCCCGGGGCCGAGCGAGACGCCCCCGTGGTCCAGCAGCACCGCCCGCGTCTCCTCGTGCCGCGAGCGGGCGTGCTCCGGCGTGCCCTCGAACAGCGTCACGCACAGGCAGCCGCCGGCCTCGTCGTCACCCCCGCCGCCCCCGGCGACGGCGGCGTTGAGCGCGGTCTCCGTCTCGTCCGACAGGCGGATCACCGTGGGCCCGGTCCCCTGCTGCTCCACCGCGCGGACGGCCCGCACGCCGGTGGCGAAGTCGGGGAAGCGGAACGCCTCGTGCCGCACCTCCTCGGGAACGGGGTGGACGCGCACGGTGACCCGCGTGCAGATCCCGAACGTCCCCTCCGACCCCACGAGCCAGTGCCGCAGGTCCGGGCCCGCGGCCGAGGACGGCGCCCGCCCCGCCTCGACGACCCCGACCGGCGTCACCACGGTGAGCGCGCGGATCATCTCGTCGAACCGCCCGTAGCCGGCCGAGGCCTGGCCGGAGGAGCGGGTCATGGCGTAGCCGCCGATCGTCGCGAAGGGGAACGACTGCGGGGAGTGCCCGAGCGAGAACCCGTGCGCGGCGAGCAGGTCCTCCGCACGCGGCCCCGTGAGCCCGGCACCGAGGACCGCCTCGCCGGAGACGGGGTCGAGGGACTCCAGCCGGTCGAAGTGGACGAGGTCGCAGGAGAGGACGGCGCGGTGGGCGCCGGCGTCGGGCTCGAGCCCGCCGACCACGGACGTCCCGCCGCCGAACGGCACCACGGCCACGCCCGCCTCGCCGCACCACGTGAGCAGGGCGAGCACCTCGTCGTCGGTCCGCGGGGCCACCACCGCGTCCGGGCACGGCACCTCGGAGTCGCGTCGCCACCGGAGCAGGTCGGGCGTGGACTTGCCGCGCGACCGCGGCAGCCGCTGCTCGTCGTCTGTAGAGACGTTGCCCTCCCCCACGATCCCGGCGAGCGCCGCGAGGTCGTCGGCGGTGAGTCGGGACGCCGACGCCCGCACGGCCGCGGCGTCGAACCGGGGCGCGTCCTCGGCGCTCACGCCGAGCAGCTCGTGGACCAGGGCGCGCGTGCCCTCGGAGAGCGGCTCGCCCTCCGGGTCCGCGCCCCAGCGGGAGAGCGCCATGGGAGGGAGGGGGAGGCGGGTGTTGTCCGACGGTGACTGAGGGGTCATGCTGGAACGGTAGATCACCCCCTCCCACCCGCGACGAGGTTCCGTGACCCCTCCCGTGTCCCCGCCCGACGCCACCGCGCTGTCGGCCGCCCGCCGCGCCCGCGACCTCGTCGCCCTGCGCGAGCGCCGCGACCCGGTCGACCTCGTGGTGATCGGCGGCGGGATCACCGGCGTCGGCATCGCGCTCGACGCCGCCTCCCGCGGCCTCGAGACCGTCCTGCTCGAGGCCCACGACCTGGCCTGGGGCACGAGCCGCTGGTCCTCCAAGCTCGCCCACGGCGGACTGCGCTACCTCGCCTCCGGCGACATGGGCATCGCACGCCGCTCGGCCGTCGAGCGCGGGATCCTCCTGTCCCGCACGGCCCCGCACCTCACCCGCCCGCTCGCCCAGGTGGTCCCCGTCCACCGCGGCACCCGGCCCGCGCACGCGGTCCTGCCCGGC
>DUTZ01000391.1 GCA_012841845.1 Actinomycetales bacterium
GGAGGGGGCCGCGGGGCGGGTCCCCGGCCGGCGAGAGGCCGGGTGGCCGGCCGGGTGCGGGGGACGACGACGAGGCCCACACTGGGGGCATGAATCCGGCCGCCCCGTACCCCGCCCGTATCGCCGTCCAACTCCAGCCGCAACACGCGCCCGACTACCAGATGCTGCGCGACGCCGTCCGACGCTGCGAGGACGCCGGCGTCGACGTGGTGTTCAACTGGGACCACTTCTTCCCGCTCTACGGCGACCCCAACGGCGCGCACTTCGAGTGCTGGACCATGCTCGCCGCGTGGGCCGAGCAGACCGAGCGCGTGGAGATCGGCGCCTTGGTCACGTGCAACACCTACCGCAACCCCGACCTGCTCGCCGACATGGCCCGGACCGTCGACCACATCTCCGGCGGCCGCCTCGTCCTGGGGCTGGGCGGGGGCTGGTTCGACCGCGACTACACCGAGTACGGCTACCCCTTCGGCACCAGGCGCTCCCGGCTCGACGCGCTGGGCGAGTCGCTCGAGCGGATCGAGGCGCGGTTCGCCCGGCTCACCCCGCCGCCCACGCGCGACATCCCGGTGCTCGTCGGCGGGGGCGGCGAGAAGCGGACCCTGCGGCACGTGGCCCGGCACGCCGACATCTGGCACTCGTTCGTGGACGTGGAGACCTACCGGCACAAGGCGTCGGTGCTGGCGCGGCACTGCGAGGAGGTCGGCCGCGACCCGGGCGCGATCGAGCGGTCCACCGAGCTGGGCGGGGCCGGGTCCGCGGACGAGGCGCGGCGCCTGGCGGACGCGCTGTACGCGGAGGGGGTCTCGTTGTTCACGGTGGGCGTCAACGGTCCCGACTACGACCTGTCGTTCGCCGAGGCGCTCGTGGCCTGGCGCGACGGCCGCTGAGCCGGGCGGGGCGAGGGGTGCGGTCCCGGCTCAGCCGCCCTTGACCGCGCGGTCGGCGCGGCGCCAGCTGCGGTAGGTGACCGCCGACACCGCGAGCATGAGCGCCAGCACGAGCGAGGCCCACACCGACGGCCGGCCGCTCACGATGAGGCCGACGGCGTTGACCAGGGCGATGAGGGTGAAGAAGCCGACGAAGCCGCCGACGAGCTCGATCCGCTGGCGCGTGGCGATCGCGTCGGCGCCGCGGCGGGGTCCGCCGCCACCCGTCCGGGCCACGGCGGTCAGCTCTTGAGGCCGCCGGCGGTGAGGCCGGAGACGATGCGGCGCTGGAAGATGAGCACCATCACGACGAGAGGCACGGTCACCAGCGCGCCGGCCGCCATGATCGCCGAGTGCGGCGGCATGTACGGGTTGTCGCCCGCGAACCGCGCGATGGCGACCGTCACCGGCTCGGTGGCGCGGGTCGAGAGCTGGCTCGAGAGCATGAACTCGTTCCAGGTGAGGATGAACGCGAGGATCGCGGTGGTGAAGATCGCGGGCGCGGCCAGCGGGAAGATGATCTTGAGGAAGGCCTGGCTGCGGGTGGCGCCGTCGACCCGCGCGGCCTCCTCGAGCTCCCACGGCAGGTCGTTGAAGAACGAGGTGAGGGTGTAGATCGTCAGCGGCAGCGCGAACGACACGTTGGGGATGATGAGCGCCTGGTAGGTGCCCATCCAGCCGATGTTCGTGAAGAGCTGGAACAGGGGCGTGACGAGCGCGACGCCGGGGAACATCGACGCGGCCAGGATGAGGCCCGTGACCGCGAACTTGCCGCGGAAGTCGATCCGCGCCAGCGCGTAGGCGGTGAAGATGCCCGCGGTGATGGCGATGGCGGTGGTCACGGCGCCGATGAGGACCGAGTTGACGATCGCCGAGAGGAAGTCGTTGCCCGCGTGGGTCGACAGCGCGTCCTTGAAGTTGTCGAGGGTCACGTGGGTGGGCAGCGGGTTGGTGGAGTAGACGTACGCCTTGTCCCGCAGGGCCGTGATGACCATCCAGTAGAACGGCGCGAGCCCCCAGACCAGGATGAGCAGCGCGCCGAGGTAGAGGCGCACCTGCGGCAGGATCGGCCGGCGCGGCGGCCGGACGGGCTCGGTGCGCTGCGCCTCCGCCGTCTCGGCGGTCCGGTTCTCCGGCGCGCTCATCGGATCTCCTCCTTCTTGCCGGTGCGGTCCTCGACGACGTTGGCGCCGAGCCATTTGACCATGACGAAGGCGACGACAAAGACGAGGAGGAAGACCAACGTCGACACCGCCGAGGCACTGTTGAAGTTGCCGGTCCGCATCTCGTTGACCACGAGCATGGACACCACGGCGGTGTCCGAAGCCGAGTTCGGGGAGACCATGATCACCGGCAGGTCGTACATGCGGAGCGCGTCGAGGGTGCGGAAGAGGATCGCCACCATGAGCGCGGGCTTGACCAGCGGCAGGGTGATGCGGGTGAGCTGCTGCCACCGGGAGGCGCCGTCGACCCGCGCGGCCTCGTACACGTCCCCGGGGATCATCTGCAGCCCCGCCAGGATGAGCAGCGCCATGAAGGGCGCGGTCTTCCACACGTCGGCGGCGATGATCGCCACGCGCGACCAGAAGGGGTCGGTGGTCCACGAGATGCTCGCGCCGGTGAGCGAGTTGACGATGCCGCGGTCGGCGAACATGAACGCCCAGAGCTTGGCGGTGACCGCGGTGGGGATGGCCCAGGGGACGAGGACGGCCGCACGCAGCAGCGAGCGGCCCCAGATGCTCTTGCCCATGACCACGGCCATGGCGAACCCGAGCAGAGTCTCCAGCGAGACGGTGGTGACGGTGAAGATGATGGTGTTCTGGAACGCCGGCCAGAAGTCCATCGCGGAGGTGCCCGGCGGGCAGGTGCGGGGCTCCCCCGTCGCGGTGGTGCCGCAGGTCTGGGTGAGCCAGTAGAGGTAGTGCTGGAACCCGGCCCAGCCCCCGTCGGTGAACATTCCGGTGGACGGGTCGATCCCCCGGTCCGCCCGGAACGACAGGTACAGGGCGCGCAGGATCGGGTAGCCGATGATCACCGCCAGGAGCAGCAGCGCCGGCCCGACCATCCAGATCGGGCGCCAGTCGAACTTCTTGACCGGAGCCGGGACCGACTCCCTGTCGTCATCGATCGAGAGGACGTTGGCCGTCATCCACGACTCCTCCGTTTGGGGCACCACGACGGCGGCGGACCGCCGGTGAAGAGACTAGCGGCCGGCCCGGGCCCCGTGAGGCCCGGACCGGCCGGTAGACCGGACTCGGTCGATTCCGTCCGGACTAGCCGCTGGCCTGCTCGATGGCCGCGGACATGTCCTGGAGCGCCTGCTCGACGTCCTTGTCGCCCTGGATGGCGGCGTAGGCGTTGTCCTGGATCGCCTTGGTGACGCCCGGGTAGAACGGCGTCACCGGACGCGGCTCGGCGTTCTCCAGCGCCTGCTTGAGCGCCTCCATGTAGCCGAACTGCTCCTGCAGGCCCTCGTCGTCGTAGATCGAGGAGAGGACCGGCGGGAAGGAGTTCTGGGCGAACTCCATCTGCGTCTCTTCGCTGATGATGAACTCGAGGAACGCCTTGGCGGTGGCCTTGTTCTCCGAGTTGACGTTGATGGCGTTGTTGTAGCCGCCGAGGGTCGACTTGCCGGTGCCGTCCTTGCCGAGGATCGGCGCGACGTCGAAGCGGTCGGCGACCTCGGTGGTCTCGCCCGTCATGCCCTGCTCGTACATGTACGGCCAGTTGTAGGCGTACATCGAGTCACCGGCGAGGAACGCCTGGGCGGTCTCCTCCTCGGTGAAGCCGTTGGCGGCCGGGTTGATGGTGCCGTCCTCGTAGGCGGTGACCAGGGCCTGCAGGCCCTCGCGGGTCTCCTCGGAGTCCAACTCCGGGGTCGCGCCGTCGTCGCCGACGACCTTCCCGCCCCAGCTGTTGATGAACTGGGTCGTGGCGACCGAGAGCCCCTCGTACTGGCTCAGCTGCGTGTCGAGGCAGGGGATGCCCTCCTCCTGGGCGCGACCGCACGAGTCGACGAGCTCCTGCCAGTTGGCGGGCGCCTCGGGCTGGAGGTCGGTGCGGTAGTAGAGCAGCTGCGCGTTGGTGTTCTGCGGGACGGCGTACAGCGTGCCGTTGTAGGTGGCCGAGTCGACGGTGGCCTCGAGGAGGCCGGAGGTGTCGATCTCGGTGTCGCCCTCGATCGGCTGCAGCCAGCCGTTGGCGGCGAAGTAGGCGGTGTCGGTGACGTCGAGCGCGAACACGTCGTACTCGGTGCCGCCGGCCTGCAGCGACTGCGTGAGCGTGTCGCGCTGCTGGTCCTGCTCGGCGGGGAGCTCCACGAAGTCGACCTGCTGGTCGGGGTTCTGCTCGTTCCACCGGTCGATCACCGGGCGGAGGGTCTCGGCGTCGTTGCTGCCCATCGCGAAGGTGATGGGGCCGACGCCGTCGGTGCCCTGCGACGCCTGGCCGGAATCCGCGCCACCGTTGCCGTTGTCGGTGCCGCCGTCGCCGCCGTCGTCACCGCCACACGCCGCCACGGAGAGCGCGACGATCGACGCGACCGCGGCCCCCTTGAAGATCCTGCCGAATCCGGCCATGAAACCACTCCTGTTCGTCGGCTGATGTGAGACGGGACCTGTGTCCACGCTCACAACGTCCTGAGGGACTCTAGCGCAGCCGACCACCCGTGGCGTCACACTCGCCACATCCGTACCAGGTCGCGACCGAATCGTGACCTCCGGAGCGGGCCGGGCCGCACCCCGCGCCGCACTCCCGGCCGCGCTCAGCGCAGGCGCTCGCCCGTCTCGGCGTCGAAGAAGCGGACCCGGCCCTCCTCCGCCCGGAACCGCACCCGGTCGCCCTTGACGGGGTGGTCGGCGGACTCGGCGCGGTAGACCAGCGGGTGCCCGTCGGGCGCGGAGCAGTGCAGGTAGCTGTCGGCGCCGAGCTCCTCCACGAGGTCGACGGTGGCGTGCATGCCCTCGTCGTCACCCGACACCAGCCGCAGGTGCTCGGGGCGGACGCCGATCGTCACCCGCTCCCGGGCGCCGGAGGGCACGGGGACCCGGATGCCGTCGAGGTCCACGGCCCCGTCGACCACGCCGGCGTCGAAGAGGTTCATGGCCGGGGAGCCGATGAACCCGGCGACGAAGGCGTTGGTCGGGTTGTCGTACAGCTCGCGCGGCGAGTCCACCTGCTGGAGCCGCCCGTCCTTGAGGACGGCCACGCGGTCGCCCATCGTCATGGCCTCGACCTGGTCGTGGGTCACGTAGATCATCGTGGTGTCGAGCTCGCGCTGCAGCTTGGCGATCTGCGCGCGGGTGGCCACGCGGAGCTTGGCGTCGAGGTTGGACAGCGGCTCGTCCATGAGGAACACCTGCGGGTTGCGGACGATCGCACGCCCCATGGCCACGCGCTGGCGCTGGCCACCCGAGAGCTCCTTGGGCTTGCGGTCGAGGTAGGGCTCGAGGTCGAGCATCTCCGCGGCGAACTTCACGCGCTCGGCGATCTCCGACTTGGGCTTCTTGGCCAGCTTGAGCGCGAAGCCCATGTTCTCCCGCACGGTGTAGTGCGGGTAGAGCGCGTAGTTCTGGAACACCATCGCGATGTCGCGCTCCTTGGGCTCCTTGCCGGTGACGTCGTCGCCGCCGATCCGGATCCGGCCGGCCGCGACCGGCTCGAGGCCGGCCAGCGAGCGCAGGATGGTGGACTTGCCGCAGCCCGAGGGGCCGACCAGGACGAGGAACTCGCCGTCGGCGATCTCCAGGTCGAGGCCGTCGACGCTCGGGCGCGTCGCGCCCGGATAGACGATGGACACGTTCTCGAAGCTGACTCCGGACACGATCGAGCACTTCCCTTCACCGGCAGGAACGTGCCGGACGATCCGAGATAGAGGGTTCGCAGGACACGGTAGCCGTACTCACCACCGTTCACCGCGACACCCCGCAGAGTTCACCGGGCCGTGCGGTCGACGCGGTCCGAGCGTCGACGGGCGCCCCTAGCGTCGGTGCGTCCACGCACGCCGACCGTGCGCACCACCGTTTCTCGAGGGGGAACCTTGTCCGTCCGTCGCCCGCTGCCGCTCGCCATGCCCGGTATCTCCGCCCGCCAGCACCTCACGTGCGAGTACAAGTGCGGCGACCAGTGTTCGTCCCCGGTCCCCAACACCTCGGACAACCCGTACTTCGGGGACATCGCCCGCGAGATCAGCCGGCGCGGGGCGCTCAAGGCGGCCGGCGTCGTGGCGCTCGCGGTGGGCGCGTCGCAGGCGCTGCCGCAGCTCGCGGCCGCCCAGTCCGTGCCGGCCGGTTCGCTCGGCGCGGACGGCGTCGGCGGCGGGGCCGGCACGCTGGACACCGGGTTCACGCCGGTGGCGCCCAACACCGACGACGCCGTGCGGGTCCCCGCCGGCCACTCGAGCGACGTGGTGATCCGCTGGGGCGACCCGGTGGTCCCCGGCGCGCCCGAGTTCGACTTCGAGAACCAGACGGCCGCCGCGCAGGCCCGCCAGTACGGCTTCAACTGCGACCTCGCGGTGCTCTTCCCCATGGACGACCGCGACGAGCGGTTCCTGCTCACCGTCAACCACGAGTACACCACCGAGCCCATGATGTTCCGGGGGTACGACGACGAGGAGCCCACCCGCGAGCAGGTGGAGATCGCGTGGGCCGCCCACGGGCTGTCCGTGGTGGAGCTGTCGAGCCGCGCGGGCGACGGCGGGCTCGACCCGGTCATGGGCTCCTACAACCGGCGGATCACCGCCCTCACGCCGTTCGAGCTGCGCGGCCCCGCCGTCGGCCCCCTCACGCGGACCGCCGCCGACCCGACGGGCGCGCGGGTCCTGGGCACGCTCAACAACTGCGCGGGCGGCCACACCCCGTGGGGCACGGTGCTCTCCGGCGAGGAGAACTTCAACCAGTACTTCGGCACCGCCGGCAGCGTCACCGACGCCGACCGGCTCGCGGCCCTGGAGCGCTACGGCATCGCGGTCGGCGAGTCGGGCCGCAAGTGGGAGCGCTTCGACGACCGCTTCGACCTGGCCACGGAGCCCAACGAGGTCAACCGGTTCGGCTACGTGGTCGAGGTGGACCCCTGGGATCCGAATTCCACGCCCGTCAAGCACTCGGCGCTGGGCCGCTTCAAGCACGAGGGCGGCACGATCCACGTGACCGGGGACGGCACCGTGGTGGCCTACTCGGGCGACGACGAGCGCTTCGACTACCTCTACAAGTTCGTCTCCAGCCGGAAGATCGTCCCGGGCAGGACCGCGGCCGCGCGCCGGGAGAACATGCGGATCCTCGACGAGGGCACGCTCTACGTGGCGACCTTCACGGGCAACTCACCGGCCTCGGAGATCGACGGCTCGGGCGCGCTGCCCTCGGACGGCGCCTTCGACGGCACCGGCACGTGGATCCCGCTCATGACCGTGGGCGCCGACGGCAGGGCGGTCTCCCACGTCGAGGGCATGACGCCCGAGCAGGTCGCGGTGCACACCCGCATGGCCGGCGACGCGGTGGGCGCCACCAAGATGGACCGCCCGGAGGACGTGGAGCCCAGCCCCACGACCGGCAAGGTGTACATGGCGCTGACCAACAACACCCGCCGCACGGTCGAGCAGGTGGACGAGCCGAACCCGCGGCACGACAACAAGCACGGGCAGGTCGTGGAGATCACCGACGACCACGCCGGAACGACGTTCGGTTGGAACCTCCTGCTCGTCTGCGGCGACCCGGCCGCGGCCGACACCTACTTCGGCGGGTTCGACAAGTCCAAGGTGAGCCCCATCTCGTGCCCGGACAACGTGGCGTTCGACCCGGCCGGCGGCCTGTGGGTCTCGACCGACGGCAACGCCCTCGGCTTCAACGACGGCCTCTACTCCGTGGCCACCGAGGGGCCGAACCGCGGCGAGACCAAGCTGTTCCTCACGGTGCCGGTCGGGGCCGAGACCTGCGGCCCGCTCGTCTTTGCCGACCGCGCGATCGTCAACGTCCAGCACCCGGGCGAGAAGGACGGCGCCACCCCGGAGAACCCGGCCTCGCACTGGCCCGACGGCGGCACCTCGCAGCCGCGCCCGTCCACCGTGGTGGCGTGGAAGGACGGCTTCCGCGGCGGCTCGGGCTCGCTGGGTACCGGCTCGCTCGGCGGCGGCTCGCTGGGCACCGGTTCGCTGGGCTCCTGACCC
>DUTZ01000392.1 GCA_012841845.1 Actinomycetales bacterium
AGCCGCTCCCGGCGTCGGCGTCCGCGAGGCCAACGGCCGCCGCCCCGACAGCGCCCGTCCGGCAGCCCGCGGTCGTGGCACCCACGGCACCGTCACCAGCGGTCACACCAGCCCCCGCGCCGGCTCCACGCCCGGCACACGCACCACCACCGCCACCTCCACAGGCACCGGCACCCGCGCCGGCTCCACCTCCGCGCGTGGAGTTACCGCTGATGCCGGTCCAACCTCCGGCACCACTCATTCAACCCAGGCCGATCATCATCGGCTGACGCAACCAGGTAAGGAACAGATATGGGAATCGAACTCCTCCTCATCGGCATCGGCGCGCCGATCGTCGCGGCGGTCACCGGCGTGGGACTGCCCACACTCGGAGTCACCGCTGCCGGAGCCGGCATGGGCGCCATCCTGGCCGGCGTCGCCACCGTGGCGACCGGGCTCGGGTCCGCGGGCATGACCGCCAACCCGCACATCGGGGCTGGTGTCCACAACGCGGTGATGGACACGTACAACAACGCCGTCACCGGCTCGTCGGACGCACTGAACGGCCTCAACCTCCCGGGCATCCCCAAGTTCGGCAACTGACGAACCCTGCGGGTCGACGACTCCGCTGATCCCGACACACCTCAGAGCAGAAAGGCACCACTCATGAGCACTCTCCCGCTTCTCCCCGTCAACCCGATCGCCCCGATCGCCCCGATCCCGATGCCGTCCGGCATCTTCGGCCTCGACATGATCCTCGGCGGCCTCGCCGCGGCCGCCTCGGTGGGTGGCCTCGTCGTGGGCGTCTCACAGCCGCACGTCATCGACGGCATCCGGGGCCAGATCAACGGTGCGCTCGCCCCGCACGGCATCCAGATCTGATCCGCGCCGCCCCGCGGGTGGCATCTGCCGCGACCCCCTTCTCCCCGACTCCGGTTGGGCGAGCCGGGGGTCGCGGTGCTTGAATAGCGCGATGACCAGCGTCACCTACCTGCAGCAGACGGACCCTTCCCAGCTGCGCCCCGCAGGCCGTGCGGATCTCACCATCACGCGCGTGTTCCCCTCGGACCCCTCGTTCAACGCCCGCATGTACCGCGAGATCGGCGGCGACTGGAACTGGGGCGACAGGCTCGACTGGACGGACGGCCGCTGGGCCGCCTACTGCGCCGACCCCGCCGTCACCACCTTCCGCGCCCGCCGCGGCGACGAGGTGGTGGGCTACGCCGAGCTGCGGATGAGCCCCACCGTCGACGCGACGGACCGGGACGGCGTTGACGTCGAGCTCGTCTACTTCGGCCTCCTGCCCCACCTGGCCGGCAACGGCATCGGCGGCTGGTTCCTCTCCGAGATCACGCGGATCGCCTGGCAGGTCCCGGGTTGCCGCCGCGTGTGGCTGCACACCTGCGACGACGACTCCCCCGCCGCGATCCCCAACTACGTCTCGCGGGGCTTCACGGTCTACGACCGGGCCGAGACCGGCTGTGTGACCTGCACGGCCTGAACTCGGCCGTCCCGGGGGTCAGGCCCCGGTCAGCCGGCTCAGCGTCGGGCCGCCCAGCCGGACGATGAGCCTTTCGGAGATCGCCCCGAACGCCTGCAGCTCGTCGTCGTCGAGCCCCTCGAACAACTCGTCGGCGAGCGCGACACGCGCCGCCAACACCTCGTCCACGATCACCCGGGACTTCTCGGTGAGGCTCACCAACCGCACCCGGCGGTCCTCCGGGGGCGTCGTCCGCACCACGTGCCCGCTCTCCACCAGCGCGTCCACCAGTGCGGTGATCTGCCGCGGCGAACAGTCCAGGTGGTAGGCCAGTTCCCGCTGCATGGACTCCCCCTCGTGCCCCAGCACGAACAGCACCTGGAGGCGGGGAAACGTGAGGCCGTACTCGGCGGCGGCGTTCCCGAACAGCCCGGCCAACTGCTCGGAGAGCAGGAAAGCGCGGTCGAGAATCTCGCCCCTGGAGAACGTCATGCCTATATAGTTACCACTATTCATCATCGGGGCCGGCCCCGGTTCCCGGCGGGCCCACGACCACCCAGGAGGCGACATGGGCGTGACCATCCCGGCAGGATTCGACTTCACCGACCCCGAGCTGTTCGAGAAGCGGCTCCCCCACGACGAGTGGCGTGAGCTGCGCAGGTCCGAGCCGATCCGGCGCGTGGACAAGGAGCCCGGCATCGACGGCTTCGACGACGACCACTACTGGCTGGCCACCAAACACGCCGACGTCAAGGAGATCTCCCGCGTCACCGGCGAGACGTTCTCCGCCGGCGAGAACACGATGATCCCGCGCTTTGCGGAGGGCACCGACCGCTCGATCATCGAGGCTCAGCGGGAGATGCTGGTCAACGAGGACGGCGAGATCCACAAGAAGCACCGGCGGATCATCTCCCGCGGCTTCACCCCGCGCGGCGTCGCCGGCATGCGGGACGAATTGGCCGAGCGCGCCCGGAAGATCGTCACCGCGGCCGCCGAGTCGAACGCCGACGAGTTCGTCACCGCCGTCGCCTCCGAGCTGCCGCTGCAGGCGATCGCCGAGCTGCTCGGCGTCCCGCAGGAGGACCGGCACAAGATCTTCGAGTGGTCCAACACCATGACCAGCTACGACCTGCCCGGCGGCATGGACAAGGCGTCCGAGGCGTCAGTGCAGCTCATCATGTACGCCAACGCCATGGCCGAGGCGCGGGTCGCCGAGCCCCGGGAGGACATCGTCTCCAAGCTCGTCCATGCCGACATTGACGGCGAACACCTCTCGCCCGAGGAGTTCGGCTGGTTCGTCACCCTCCTCGCCGTGGCCGGCAACGAGACCACCCGCAACGCCACGACCCACGGCATGGTGGCGATGCTCGATCACCCCGACCAGTGGGAACTCTTCAAGCGCGAGCGGCCCGAGACCACCTACGACGAGATCCTGCGCTGGGCCTCCCCCATCACCCAGTTCCAGCGCACGGCCATGGAGGACGTCGAGATCGGCGGCGTGACCATCCCCGAGGGTGACCGCGTGCTGCTCTGCTACGCGTCGGCCAACTTCGACGAGGACGTGTTCGAGGACCCCTTCCGCTTCGACATCACCCGCGACCCCAACCCGCACGTCACCTTCGGCGGCCAGGGCCCGCACTACTGCATCGGCGCGAACCTGGCCAAGATGCAGCTCGAGCTGATCTTCAACGCGATCGCCGACCACCTGCCCGACCTCACCGCGCTCGGCGACCCGAAGCGGCTGCGCTCGGGCTGGCTCAACGGGCTCACCGAGTGGAAGGTGGACCTCTGCCCGGTGGCCCGCTGACCCCCGCCCGGGCGCGCGGCTGGGCCCGGCACGCCCTGGCCCCGGCCCGGGCGTGCTCCACGGCCCTACGTCAGTAGAGCCTGCAGGATCATATAGGCGGCCGTGCCCACAACGATGCTCGCCGCCGCCCGTCTAACCGCCAGGTGCACAATCAGAGTGAGGGCCAGGGCTGCGGTGGCCGGTGCCCACGAGGCGAGCTCGGTGGTGGTGTCGCGGAGGGTGTAGACGACGAGCACCACCATGACGCCGGCCGGCATCGTCCGCCCGAGGTACCGGACCACGGCCGAGTTCTGCAGGCGGGCCAGCGCCACGAACGGCGCGGCGCGCAGGGCGACGGTGACGACGAACATCACGCCGAGGCCGGCGAGCAGATAGCCCGTGTCCGGGGGAGTACCGTTCATACGTCGGCCCCCCGGGCGCCGTCGCCTGACCCGGTACGCGTGTCGCCGCGGACTCTAACCGCGTACCGCGCGAGCAGCACCGCCACGAACGCGCCCAAGCCCACGACCAGCATCTGCTCGGGGGCGAGCCACGCCGCAACCAGCCCGCAGACCAGGCCGATCACCGGCGCGGGCAGGTCGCCGGAGGCCCGCCAGGCGTCCACGGCCAGCACCGCGAACAGAGCGGTCAGCGCGAACTGCAGCCCGTCCAGGCCCGGCGGCAGCGCGGCCCCGATGAGCCCGCCGATCGCGCCCGGCACCACCCACAGCGCCTGGCACGCGACCTGGATGGCCAGGGTGCGCGCGCCGGTCATCTCGTCCCGCCGCTTGGTCGCCGTGATGGCGTAGGCCTCGTCGGTGAGCGCGTAGACGGCGTAGGCGCGGCCGAGGCGCGAGCGGATCGAGGTGAGCGGAAAGCTCAGCCCGTAGAAGACGTGCCGGAAGTTGACGAGGAACGCCGCCGCGGCCAGCGAATACAGTGGAGTGGCGGCCGCGAACAGGCCGATCGCGAGGAACTCCATCGAGCCCGCGTAGATGAGGATCGAGAACACCGGCGCCCACCACCAGTCGAACCCCGCCTGCGTGAGCAGGACCCCGAACGCCAGGCCGAGCGGCACCAGCCCCAGGCCGACCGGCGCCGCGTCCGCGAGGCCGCGCCGGATCTCGGCGGCGGTGGAGGGGGGAGGCCCGGACGCGGCGGGGTCCTCGGCGGCGGTCGGTGACACGCCGGGCAGTCTAGCCACGCCCGACCACTGGCCACCCCCGCAGGGACGGCGCACACTGGCACCATGAGCGTGCGCGCACCCGCGGCCCGGCCGAGGGGTCAGGCACCGCCGCCCGGCGTCCGGCGGCTCTTCGCCTATGCCGCCCGCGAGGTCGCGCCCCGGCACACCCGGCCACCGCACCGCGGTCTGCCGTCGAGCACCCTCACCGTCATCGTGGCCACCGACTCCCCGCTGCTGTGCTCGGCCACGGCCGACGAGTGGGCGTCGGGGCAAGGGACCCGGCACGAGGTGTGCCTCGGGGCGTTCCATCTGCAGCCGGTCTACCTGCAGCGACCCGATCTCCAGGAGGGCGTGCAGGTGGCCCTGCACCCGCTCGCGGCGCGCCGCCTGTTCGGCCTGCCCGCCGCCGCGCTCACCGGGCTCACCCAGGAGGGTGACGCCGTCCTCGGTCCCGGGGTCCGCGCGCTGCACCGCCGTGTGGCCTCCGCGGCGCCGGGCGAGCGGGAGGGTCTCGTCGCCCACGGCCTCGCGGAGCTGGCCGTCCGGCACGAGCGCACCCCCGCACCCCGCCGTGAGGTGGTGGGGGCGTGGCGCCTGCTGGAGCGCGCCGGCGGACGGATGCGGGTGGGCGACGTCGCCGACGGCGTGGGCCTCACCCCGCGGCACCTGAGCTCACTGGTCAAGGCCGAGTTGGGGATCGGCACCAAGCAGCTCGCGGACCTGTTCCGCTGGGAGTCCGCACACGCCGCGCTGGTCCGCGGGATCCGCTCCGGCCGACCACCGCTCCTCGCCGATCTCGCCCACACCCACGGATACGCCGACCACGCCCACCTCGACGCCGCCTACCGGCGGTACGCGGGGACCTCGCCGTCGTCCTGGATCGGTGAGGAGTTCCGAAACATCCAAGCCGGCGGCGACCCGGGCGGGCGACACTCGGAACCATGACCGCACACGCCGCCCACCAGCCCGGACAGCCGCCCGTCCCCACCGTCTGGCCCTGCCTCCACTGCACCCACGCCCCGACCGTCATCGACTGGCTCGTCACCGCCCTGGGATTCGTCGAGACCGCCCGCCACACCGAGGGCGACTCGGTGGTCCACGCCGAGTTGCTGTGGCCCGAGGGCGGGGGAGTGATGCTCGGCGACCACGTCCGCGGCGACGACGACCCCCACGCCACGCCCGCCGGCGCCGCCGTGTCGTTCCTGGTCACGCACGATTCCGACGCCGTCTATGCGCGCGCCCGCGCCGCCGGGGCCGAGGTCGTCATGGAGCTGCACGACACCGACTACGGCGACCACGGCTTCTCCGTCCGCGATCCCGAGGGCAACGTGTGGTCGGTCGGCCAGTACCGCGGCCAGCCGACGCCCACCCCGACGCCAGGGTCTGCGGGTCCCGGGTCTGCGGGCGCTGGTTCGGCGGGCGTCGGGCCGGCTGGTGCCGGCTCGTGAGCGTCTGGCCCCAGCCGCTGCTCGTCGTGGCCGACGTCCCCGCCTCGAGCCGCTGGTACCAGCAACTCCTGGGCGCGGCGAGCAACCACGGCGGCGACGAGTACGACCAGCTCGTCGTGGGTGAGGAGATCGTCCTCCAACTCCACACCCGCGACGGGGACGCCGCCCACGGCCCGCTCGCCGACCCGGAGGTCGCCGTGGGCAACGGCGTAGCCGTGTGGTTCGAGCTCGCGGATCTCGACGCCGCGCTCGGCCGGGCCGCCGGGATCGGGGCGTCGATCGAGCGTCCGGTGCACGTCAATCCGCTGGCACACCACCGCGAGGCCTGGCTGCGCGACCCGGACGGGTACCGCGTCGTGCTGGCGGGGGAGTCGGAGTTCCGGCCGAGGCCGCCGCGCCGCCCCTGACCGCCCGCCCCCGCTGACCGCCCCCGCCCTTACGAAATCGGCGACCCGATCGCAGTGTCGGCGACCCCTGTGAGGGCCGCCGACCCATCAGTGGAGTCGCCGATTTCGGAGGGGTTCGGCGGCGCGGGCGGCGCGGGGGAGCGGCACCACCGGCACCGCACACGCCGCGACCATCGCCGC
>DUTZ01000393.1 GCA_012841845.1 Actinomycetales bacterium
GCTGCCGCCCGCGGGTCGGCGCGACGGGATCGAGACCGGCACCCTCGCCGAGGCGGCCTCCGAGGGCGGGGCCCGCTGGCCGGGCCTGGACGCCCGCGCCGAGTTCCTCCGCGTCAACAACGCGGCGTTCTCGTGGCACCCCGAGCAGGGCGGCTGGTCCCGCGCGCAGCTGGACGACCGGCTCGCCGTCGACTGGGTCGATCCCGGGGGGATCTTCCTCGCCGTCGACACCACCGGGGCCGCCACCTCGCCCGACGCCGGGGGTGTGGCCGGGACCGGGGCCGACGACGAGGCGGGCGGCCGTCCGCGCCTCGCGGGCTTCCACTGGACCAAGGTCGTCCCGGGGGGCGCCGAGCCGGGGCCCGACGGCGTCGCGGACCCGGAAGGGGAGGTCTACGTGGTGGCCGTCGACCCCGCTGACCAGGGGCGGGGCCTCGGCGGGCTGCTCACGACGCTGGGGGTCGAGCACCTCGAGGAGACGGTCGGGGCGCCGTCGGTGGTCCTCTACGTCGAGGGCGACAACCTGCCCGCGCGGCGGACCTACGAGCGGCTCGGCTTCGCCGTCGAGCACCGGGATGTGACCTACGTCCCCTGATGAGGACGTTTGTCCAGGTCAGATCGGCGATCCGGGGGCCCGGCGGGCCCTGCGACCTGGGGTGTTCACCGGCTGTTCATATTCGGGGCGTTCGCTAGCCACTTCGTGCGCCTAGCTTTCCCTCAGGCGGAGGCCTGTCCGTCACCGGCGTCGTGCGTCTCGCATGCTGCTCGGGTAGGGACCGTGACCGCACGGTCAGTGACAACACGGAGGAAATCAGTGAACATCAAGCGCAGTGGAGCCCTCGTCGGGCTGTTCGCCATGTCCGCGTTCGGCCTCGTCGCCTGCAGCGACAGCGACGGTGGCGGCGACAACGGCACCGCCTCCGCCCAGGTCGACACCGAGTGCGGCGGCGCCTCGAACATCCGTGCCTCCGGCGCGACCTCCCAGCTCAACGCCATGAACACCTTCAGCCTCTCGTACGAGGACTCCTGCGACGGCCAGACGGTGGACTACACCGGTAACGGCTCGGGCGCCGGCATCTCGGAGTTCTCCGACGGGCTCACCGCGTTCGGCGGCTCCGACTCGCCCCTCAAGGAGGAGCAGGTCCAGACCGTCACCGAGCGCTGCGAGGGCAACGCGCCGCTGCACGTGCCGCTCGTCTTCGGCCCCATCGCCGTGGCCACCAACGTCGAGGGTGTCGAGCAGGTCACCTTCTCGCCCGAGGTGCTCGCCAAGGTCATGAACGGCGAGATCGCCAAGTGGAACGACGCCGAGATCGCCGAGCTCAACGGCGACGCCGAGCTGCCGGACGCCGACATCGTCGTGTTCCACCGCTCGGACGACTCGGGCACCACCGAGAACTTCCAGAACTACCTCGAGACCGCCGCCCCCGCCGAGTGGACCCAGGGCGTGGGCAAGGACTTCCGTGGCGCCGGTGAGGGCCGCCAGGGCTCGGAGGGCGTCGCCAACGCCGTCCGCGACACCGCGAACTCCATCACCTACACCGAGTGGTCGTTCGCCAAGAACAACAACCTCGGCGTCTCCAAGATCACGACCCCGGCCGACGAGGAGGGTGTCGAGCTCAGCGCCGAGACCGCCGGTACCTCGATCGACTCCGCCCGGATCGCCGACTCGGACAACGAGCACGACATCGTCATCGAGACCGAGTCGTTCTACGTCCCGGAGGCCGCCGGCGCCTACCCGATCATCATGCCGACCTACGAGATCGTCTGCTCGACCTACCCGGATGCCGAGGAGGGCGAGGCCGTGAAGTCCTTCCTCCGCGTCTCGGCGTCGGAGGACGTCCAGGCCGAGCTCGAGGACGGCGGCTACATCCCGATCCCGGACGAGTTCCGCGACCGCCTGAACGCGTCCATCGACTCGATCAACTGATCGGGCCGGACTCACCACAGCACCACCTACCGATGAAGGCACCATGACCGTTCATGACGCCGTCGGTCAGGGTTCGGGCCCGGCGACCTCACCGTCGTCGGGCCCGGGCTCCGGCCAGGCCCCCCAGTCCTCGCAGTCCGCGGCGACGAAGCCGTCCGGCTCCCTCGCCGACGGCCCCTCGACCAAGAAGGCGGACCTGATCTTCCGCTCGGTCACCATCGCCGCTGGTCTGCTGGTCGTCGCGACGATCGTCTTCATCGGCATCGAGCTGACCCGTCAGGCGATCCCCGCGCTCCAGGCCAACACCGGCAGCTTCTTCGGTGACCGCTGGAACATCAACGTCCCCAGCTCGGAGATGGACCAGTTCGTCTTCGGCGTCCTGGACATGCTCCGGGTCACCGTGCTCAGCTCGGTCTTCGCGCTGCTACTCGCGGTGCCGGTCTCGATCGGCATCGCGACGTTCCTCGTGCAGTACGCGCCCAAGAAGCTCTCGCGGCCGTTCAGTGCGATCATCGACCTGCTCGCGGCCGTCCCCTCGATCATCTACGGCGTCTGGGGCATCATCGTCCTGGGCCCGTTCCTCCAGCCGATCGCCGTGTGGCTCAACGAGAACCTCGGCTGGTTCCCGCTGTTCTCCAGCGGCAACGTGAGCATCACCGCCAACGGCACGATCTTCGTGGCCGGCGTCGTGCTCGCGATCATGATCACGCCGATCATCACCTCGATGACGCGCGAGACGATCCGGCAGACCCCGTCCCTCCACCAGGAGGCGGCGATGGCGCTCGGCGCCACCAAGTGGGAGAAGATCAGGATGACCTGCTTCCCCTACGCCCGCTCCGGCATGATCGCCGCGTCGATGCTGGCCCTCGGTCGCGCCCTCGGCGAGACCATCGCCCTGATGATCGTCCTCAGTACCGCCGTCCGGCCGTCCACGTGGTCGCTGTTCGACGGCGGCTACACCTTCGCTTCCCGCATCGCGCTCGACTGGCCGTACGCCTCCGGCGACTTCCAGCGTGGCGCGCTCATCGCGGCCGGCCTCGCGCTGTTCCTGCTGACCTTCGCCGTCACCGCGGCGGCGCGCATGGTCTCCGGTGGAAAGGTCAACAGCTGATGTCCCAGGCAACGCCCGACCTCCAGAAGCCGGCCAAGCGCACGGAGACGTTCCATCCGATCTCCGGGGGGCGCCGGTTCCGCAACAACCTCGCGACCGGCATCTTCGCGGCGAGCTTCATCCTCGCCGTGATCCCGCTGGTGGCGCTCCTGTGGACCGTCATCAGCAACGGTCTGCCCGCCCTCTTCTCCTTCGAGTGGTGGACCAGCTCGCTGCGCGGCATCGACGTCAACACCACCTTCGACGGCGGTGTGGGCCACGCGATCTACGGCACGTTCGTCCAGGCGATCATCGCCGCGGTGTTCTCGGTGCCGATCGGCATCCTCACGGGCATCATGCTCGTCGAGTACTCGGACTCGAAGTTCGCCCGGCCGACCAGCTACATGGTGGACATCCTCGCGGGTGTGCCCTCCATCGTCGCCGCGCTGTTCATCTTCGGCCTGTGGATCATGACCTTCGGCAACGACCTCAGCGCGTTCGCCGTGGCGCTCGCCCTGGTCCTGCTCATGCTCCCGGTGGTCATCCGCTCCACCGAGGAGATGCTCAAGCTCGTCCCCGACGAGCTGCGCGAGGCCGCGTGGGCACTCGGGATCCCCAAGTGGAAGACGATCGTCAGCGTCGTCATCCCCACCGCCATCTCGGGCATGATCTCCGGCATCTTCATCGCCCTCGCCCGCGTCATGGGCGAGACGGCGCCGGTGCTCATCCTGGTGGGCTACACCGCGCGCTACAACTACGACCTCATGAGCGGCAACATGGTCTCCCTGCCGCTGCTCATCAAGGTCATGCGCGACAGCGGCTCCGAGCCCGCCTACTTCCGCCTGTGGGGCGCGGCCCTCACGCTCATCATCATCATCGGTCTGTTCAACGTGCTGGCCGCCTTCGCCTCCAAGGCGCTCGCGCCGAAGACCAAGTAAGGACTGCATCACCATGGCAAAGCGCTTCGATCTCGAGGACGTCAACATCTACTACGGCGACTTCCACGCCGTGCAGGACGTCAACCTCGCCGTCCCGCCGCGGTCCGTGACCGCCTTCATCGGCCCGTCCGGCTGTGGCAAGTCCACCGTGCTGCGGACCCTCAACCGCATGCACGAGGCCATCGAGGGCGCCTACGTCACCGGCAAGGTGCTCCTCGACGGCGAGGACATCTACGGCAAGAACGTGGACCCCGTCGCCGTGCGCCGCACCATCGGCATGGTGTTCCAGCGCCCCAACCCGTTCCCCACGATGTCCATCCGGGAGAACGTCGTGGCCGGCCTGCGGCTGCAGGGCGTGCGCAGCAAGAAGACCCTCGACGAGGTCTGCGAGAAGTCGCTCCGCGGCGCGAACCTCTGGGAAGAGGTCAAGGACCGCCTCGACAAGCCGGGTGGCGGCCTCTCCGGCGGCCAGCAGCAGCGCCTGTGCATCGCCCGCGCGATCGCGATCGAGCCGGCCGTGCTGCTCATGGACGAGCCGTGCTCCGCGCTCGACCCCATCTCGACCCTGGCCGTCGAGGACCTCATCGCCGAGCTCAAGACCGACTACACGATCGTCATCGTGACGCACAACATGCAGCAGGCCGCGCGTGTGTCCGACCAGACGGCGTTCTTCTCGCTCGAGGCCACCGGCAAGCCGGGCCAGCTCGTCGAGGTCAACTCCACCGAGAAGATCTTCTCCAACCCGGAGAAGAAGGAGACCGAGGACTACGTCTCCGGTCGCTTCGGCTGATCCGACAGAATCAACGGACAGCGCCCCGCCTCTCGATCGAGAGGCGGGGCGCTGTGCTCTGCGCGGGGCCCGTCCGGGCTCAGGCGATCCGGCCGGATCCGTCCGGGCCGCCGAGGCGGCCCCGGAGGTCCCGGTCCGCCTGGTTGAACCGGCGGACCAGCTCCTCGCTGGAGGACTCGGGGATCTGCGGGTCGTCCTCGGGCGAGGCCGCGTACTCGCCGGTCGCCAGGAAGATCACCCGCTGGGCCACCTCGACCGCGTGGTCGGCGAACCGCTCGTAGTAGCGGCCCAGGAGCGTCACGTCCACGGCGGCGGCGACGCCCCACTTCCACTCACGCACGGTGAGCAGGGTGAACAGGTGGCGACGGAGGTCGTCCACGGCGTCGTCCTGCTCGGCCAGGGTCGCGGCCTGCTCGGGGTCGCGGTTGAGCAGCACCTCGGTGGCGGCGCGGCCCAGGGAGACGGCGACGCGGCCCATCTCGGCGAAGTAGCCGTTGACCGGCTCGGGCAGAACACTCTCCGGGTGGCGCCGGCGGACGATCTTGGCCACGTGGCCGGCCAGGGCACCCATGCGGGAGAGATCCTGGACCAGCTGAATGGAGGTCACCACCTGGCGGAGGTCGCGTGCGACGGGCGCCTGCAGCGCGAGCAGCGCGAAGCCGCGCTCCTCGGTCTCCACGGCCATCCGGTCCATCTCCGAGGTGGACTCCAGGACGCGCTCGGCGGCCACGAGGTCCACCTGGAGGAGGGCATGGGTGGCCAGCTCCATGTCGTCGGTGGCCAGGGAGCACATCCGCGCCATCGAGGTGGCGAGGTCCGCCAGTTCTTCGGAGAAGACAACACGCATGTGAGCAAGGATACTCGCACGTCAACGCGGCGGGGCGGGCGCCGATGGTGAATGGTCGGTGAACTCGCGTCCCCGCCGGCGTCCCCGCGGGGTCGACGTGGTTCAGCCGCCGGAGTTCTCGGCGTCCGCGCCGGCGAGCGCGACGGCGTCGTCCTCCGGGTCGTCGAGCCAGCCCTCCGGCAGCAGGACCTTCGACGGCGAGCCCTGCCGGCCGCGCGGACCGTAGCCGTCGGCGGGGAAGGGCTCGTCGGCGGGCAGGTCGGCGAGCAGCGCCGCGAGGTCGGCGAGCGTCCTGACGCCCGAGAGCGCCACCCGCTTCTCCGAGCCGGCGGGGAAGCCGCGCAGGTACCACGCGACGTGCTTGCGGATGTCCCGCATGCCCTTGTCCTCGCCGTGGTGCTCGGCCAGCAACTCGCCGTGGCGGTACATGATCCGGCAGACCTCGCCGAGCGTCGGGGGAGTGGGGGCCTCGCGACCGGCGAGTCGGGCGGCGAGCTCGGAGAACAGCCACGGCCGCCCCAGGCAGCCGCGGCCGATCACCACGCCCGCGCAGCCGGTCTCGTCCCGCATCCGCACCGCGTCCTCGGCGGAGAAGATGTCGCCGTTGCCCAGGACCGGCACGTCCGAGACGGCGCCGACATGCTCGACGAGCCGGGAGATCTGCGACCAGTCGGCCTCGCCCGAGTAGCGCTGGGCGGCGGTCCGGGCGTGCAGCGCCACGGCCTGCGCGCCGGAGTCCACGGCGATGCGGCCGGCGTCGAGGTGGGTGTGGTGCTCGTCGTCGATCCCCACCCGCATCTTCACGGTGACCGGGATGTCCGTGCCCTCCGTGGCCCGGACGGCCGCCTCGACGATCGAGCGGAACAGGCGCCGCTTGTAGGGGATCGCGGAGCCGCCGCCCCGGCGGGTGACCTTGGGGACGGGGCAGCCGAAGTTGATGTCGATGTGGTCGGCCATGTCCTCGTCGACGATCATCCGGGCGGCCGCGTAGGTGTACTCCGGATCGACCGTGTAGAGCTGCAGGCTGCGCGGCGTCTCGTCCGGCGCGAAGGTGGCCATGTGGAGGGTCACCGGCTGCCGCTCGACCAGGGCGCGGGCCGTGACCATCTCGCACACGTACAGGCCCGACACGCTGCCCTGCTGCTCCCGCTCGAGCTCGCGGCACAGCGTCCGGAACGCCACGTTGGTCACGCCCGCCATCGGCGCGAGCACGACCGGCGAGGCGAGCTCGAGCGGCCCGATGCGCAGGGCGGGAGACGTGGTGGGTGCGGTCACGAGGGTCGATTCTCCCAGCGCGACCGGCCGTGAGTCCACTCGGCGGGGACCGGGCGTTCCCGCGTACCGGGCGGCGCGGCCGTCTCCCTGGCGCGGGCGACGGGGCGGGTGAGATGATGATCACTCTCGCCCGAGTTCGTCCACGACGTGTCGCGTGGCCCGCGACGAGAGCCTGCAGCAGAGGAGTCCTGATGAGTGAGCCCGTCGGAGAAAGGGATCCCCGGCGGGGACGGGAGGGCGACGACCTCGACCGGCACGAGCGCGTCGACGGGACGTCCGCCACGGCGCCGTACGAGCCCGCTCCGTACCCGACGCGGCCCGACCCGGCCGAACCGTACCCCGGGGACCCGTATCCGGCGGACCCGTACGCGACCCATCGGTTCCCGCCCCAGCTGCACCCCGAGATGTATCCGGCGGCGCCCTACCCGGGGCAGGGGCACCCCTTCCCGCCCCAGATGTCCCCGGCCGGGCCCCCTCTGCCGCACCACCAGGGGATGCACTACCAGCCCGGGATACCGCACCCGATGATGCCGCCGCCGATGATGCCGCCCCAGGCCATCCAGCAGACGGTGGTCGTGAACGGCGGGGGTCGGCGCGTGAACCACGTCCTGCACCTGCTCCTGACGCTCCTCACCGCCGGCCTGTGGCTGCCGGTGTGGATCATCCTCGCGCTGGCGAACTCCTGACGCCCGTGGTGCCCCCAGTCGGGCTCGAACCGACGACCTGCGGATTAAAAGTCCGTAGCTCTACCAACTGAGCTATAGGGGCGACGATCACGATACCGGGCGCGCCGTGGCCCGCCGTTCCCGTGTCCGGACCGGCTGTGACGACGGCCCCCCGGTGCCCTAAGCTGGACCCGCTGCGGACCGGCGCTCCCGGACGTGGCGAAGCCCCCTTCGTCTAGCGGCCTAGGACACCGGCCTTTCACGCCGGCAGCGCGGGTTCGAATCCCGTAGGGGGTGCGCGCGGTTCACGGACCGCCGGAAAGCCTTTCTGACCTCACGATTTGTGGATCGGGGAAGCCGCCCGGTAGAGTTCTGTCTCGTGCGAAAAGCACGGCCCTGTGGCGCAGTTGGTTAGCGCGCCGCCCTGTCACGGCGGAGGTCGCGGGTTCGAGCCCCGTCAGGGTCGCCAGAGACTGCCGGCGCATTCGGTGAACACCGGATGCGCCGGAGTCTTAGGGCCAGGTAGCTCAGTTGGTACGAGCGTCCGCCTGAAAAGCGGAAGGTCGCCGGTTCGATCCCGGCCCTGGCCACACTCGACACGACGCGTCGGAGCCCCGCCTCCGGCGCGTCAGGTCATTTCGGGGTTCGTCGGAGCGGCGTTATAGCGTGGACCCCATGCCAGCGCCTGCCTCCCCCGACGTGCCCGACGCCGCCGAGACGCCCGGCCCGGCCCGTGGGGACGCCTCCGGGAGGGGCGGTGCGCGGGGCGGGGCCGACCGCTGGGGGATCGTCGCCGCGGTGAGCGGCCTGATCGGCGTCATCCTCGCGATCGTCGTCCCGATGCTGCCGGTCACGCAGACCACCACCACTATCAGCTGGCCCGAGGCCGGGACGCTGGACCCGGTCACGGCGCCGCTCGTCGCCTACTACCCGCTCGACCTCACGGTGGACGTGCCCTGCTCGGCGGTCGCGGAGCTGCGGGACGCCGACCGCGAGGACGCGGTGCTCGTCTCCACCGCGCCGCGGGAGGCCGGCGAGGAGGCGGGCGCCCGCGCGCTCATGGTGGCGGTCGCCGGCCCGAACGTCGAGGTGCGCAGCCGCAACGTGCTCGTCGCGTCGGCCCCCACCGAGGAGGTCGCGCGCCCCGGCGCCTGCTCGACCATCCACGTGGCCGCCGACTCCGGCTCGATCTCCGCCGAGTTCCGCGGGTTGACCGTCGACGGCTCGGGGGTGGGCGGCCACATCGAGGAGGACCAGCGGCCGCAGGTCGTGGGCGTCTTCACCGACCTCACCGGGCCCGCGCCGGCGGACATGGCCGTCGACATCACGGTGGACTCGCGCTACACCACCGACGGCACGCTGCTCAAGCAGGTGGCGATCGCGGTGGGGATCCTCGCGATCATCCTCTCCCTCGTCGCGCTGCACCGGCTCGACCTGCGGGACGGGCGCTCCGCGCGCCGGATACTGCCCAGGGGTTGGTGGAAGCCGCGGCCGCTCGACCTGGTGGTGGTGGCGACGCTCGGCGTGTGGCACATCATCGGCGCCAACACGGCCGACGACGGCTACATCCTCACCGAGGCCCGCGCCGCGGTGTCCAGCGGCTACATGCCCGAGGTGTTCCGCTACTACGGGGCGCCGTACGCGCCCTTCGGCATGCCGTACTACCTCTACACGGCGATGGCGGAGGTCTCGCTCGGCAGCGTGTGGCTGCGCCTGCCGGCGCTGCTGCTGGGCATCGGCTCGTGGATCCTGCTCACCCGCGAGGTGATCCCGCGCCTGGGCATCGCGGCCCGGCACGCGGCGGCGGTGCGGTGGAGCACCGCGGCGGTGTTCCTCGCGTTCTGGCTCACCTACAACAACGGCCTGCGCCCCGAGCCGATCATCGCCTTCGGCGTCCTGGCCACCTGGGTCTCCCTCGAGCGGGCGCTGGCCACGGGCCGGCTCCTGCCGGCGGCGGCCGCGTTCGTCATCGGCGGCTTCACGCTCTCGGCGGCCCCCACCGGCACGTTCTGCATCGCCGCGATCATCGCCGCCTCCCGGCCGCTCCTGCTGCTGCTCGTCCGCCGGGCGCGCCGCGACGGGTGGATCCCCACCGTGGCCCCGCTCCTCGCCGCCGGGCTCTCCGTCCTGCACCTGATCTTCCTCGACCAGCCGCTGGTCACCACGCTGCAGTCGTCGGCACTCCTCGGCGAGGTGGGCCCCGCCGGCGCCTGGTACGAGGAGGTGTGGCGCTACGGGTGGCTCATGAACCCGACCCCGGACGGCTCGCTCGCCCGCCGCTTCGCGGTGGTCGTCATGCTGCTCTCGCTGGTCACCTGCGCCGCGATCCTCTTCCGCAAGGGCCGGATCCCCGGCGTCGCGGTGGGCCCGTCCCGGCGGATCGTGGGCCTGGCCGCCATGAGCATCGCCTTCATGGCGCTCAACCCCACCAAGTGGACCCACCACTTCGGCGCCTTCGCCACGATCGGCGCCGCGCTCGCCGCGCTCGTCACCCTGGCGGTCCTGCCCGCGGCCACGCGTTCGCTGCGCAACCGCGTGCTGTTCCTCGCCGCCGTGCTCTTCGTCCTCTCCCTGAGCTTCACCTCCACCAACGGCTGGTGGTACATCTCCATCTACGGCATCCCGTGGGGCGGGACCCAGCCGTCGATCGCCGGGGTGAACCTCTCCTCGGTGTTCCTCGCGGGCTGCCTGCTCGCGCTGGTGGTGGCGCTGTTCCTGCACTACCGGGAGCCGTTCGTCCCGGCGCGCCCGGAGCCGGACGCCGGCGGCGAGCGGCCCGGCCCGCTGCTCCGCGTGGTCCGCGAGGCCCGGCACGCGCCCCTCGGGCTGGCCGCCGGCCTCGTCGTCGTGGTGATCGTGGCCTCCATGGCCGCGGCCGTCCGCAACCAGTACCCGGCCTACTCGGTGGGCCTGCAGAACCTCCGCGCGCTGGCCGGCGAACCCTGCGGCATCGCCGACGCGGTGCTCGCCGAGCCCGACGCCAACGCCGGCCTGCTCGAGCCGATGGGTGAGGCCCGCGACCAGCTCGAGGCGGGCGGCCCCGCCGTCGAGTTCACGCCCGACGGCATCCCCACCGACCTCACCGCCACCCAGGACGTCGACACCGACACGATGGGCACCGGCGAGGAGTCGGACAACACCTCCACCACCGAGGGCACCGGGGGCGGCGTCCGCGCCGCGGAGGGCATCAACGGCAGCCACGCCGAGCTGCCCTTCGGCCTGGACCCCGCCCGCGTGCCGGTGCTCGGCAGCCACCAGACCGGGGCGCAGTTCAACGCCGAGGCCACCACCGACTGGTACCTCCTGCCCGAGCGCTCCGGGGACACGCCGCTGCTCACCGTCGCCGTGGCCGGCCGGTTCGCGTCCGACGCGCTCCTCGTGGAGTACGTGACCGGCGGGGCCGAGCCCACCGCGGACACCGAGGCGGTCGGCTCCGTGCAGCCGATCGACATCGGCCCGGCGCCGTCGTGGCGCAACCTGCGCGTCCCGCTCGACCGCCTCCCGGAGGACGCGACCGCCGTCCGGCTCGTCGTCCGCGACTCCGACCCGGACCCGTCCCGCTGGATCGCCTTCACCCCGCCCCGGCTCGCGCAGGTCGTCACCCTGCAGGAGCTGGTGGGGGACACGCGGCCGGTCCTGCCCGACTGGGCGGTGGCGTTCCACGTGCCGTGCCTGCGGCCGTTCGACGAGTACGCCGGGATCCACGAACTCCCCGAGTACCGCGTGCTGCCGGACCGCGGCCTCGCGGTGAGCTCCACCAACACGTGGCAGTCCTGGGACGGCGGCGGCCCCCTCGGGTTCATCGAACTCCTCCTCGAGGGCGAGACCGTGCCCACGTACCTCGAGCACGACTGGTCGCGGGACTGGGGCTCGCTCGTGCGCTACTCGCCGATCGTGCCCGAGGCGCGTCCGGCGACCGTGGAGCACGGCGAGGCCGTACGGTCGGGGCTGTGGAACGGGGGACCACTGGCGCGGTGACGCGCTAGCATCGGCCACGACCCCATTTACAAGGAAGTCCAAGTAATCCCCTCGTCGGGGACCCCCGGAGAACAGGAGTACGCCATGTCCGTGACCGAGAAGCAGTTCGAGAACATCCTCGTGGAGCAGACCGGCCGCGTCGCCGTCATCACCCTCAACCGCCCCAAGGCGCTCAACGCGCTGAGCAGCGCCATGGAGAAGGACGTCGTCGAGGCCGTCGAGGGTCTCGACTCGGATCCCGGCGTGGGCTGCATCGTCATCACCGGCTCGGAGAAGGCCTTCGCGGCCGGCGCCGACATCAAGGAGATGAAGGACAAGACCTACCCCGGCATCTTCCTCGAGCGCTTCTTCCACGACTGGAAGCGCCTCACCGCCGCCCGCACCCCGATCGTCGCCGCCGTCAACGGCTTCGCGCTCGGCGGCGGCTGCGAGCTCGCCATGATGTGCGACATGATCATCGCCGGCGACTCGGCCAAGTTCGGCCAGCCCGAGATCAAGCTCGGCGTGATCCCCGGCATGGGCGGCTCCCAGCGCCTCACCCGCGCCGTGGGCAAGGCCAAGGCCATGGACCTGTGCCTCACCGGCCGCAACATGGACGCCGAGGAGGCCGAACGCGCCGGCCTCGTGGCCCGCATCGTCCCGTCGGCCGACCTGCTCGACGAGACCATGAAGGTCGCCGAGACCATCGCCTCCATGGGCAAGACCGCCGCCGTCGTGGCCAAGCAGGCCGTCAACCGGTCCTTCGAGACCACCCTCGAGGAGGGCCTGCTCGCCGAGCAGAACGCCTTCTACGCGCTGTTCGCCACCGAGGACCAGACGGAGGGCATGACGGCGTTCGCCGAGAAGCGCGCCCCCGAGTGGAAGCGCTGACCGGCCACCGCGCCCCCGGCGACCCGCTGCCGGTCCTCGTCCTCACCGGGTACCTCGGTGCGGGCAAGACCACCCTGCTCAACCACCTGCTGAGCGGGGCGCCCGGCCTGCGGATCGCCGCGATCGTCAACGACTTCGGCGAGATCGACGTGGACGCCACCTCGGTGGCGGGCCGCGTCGACTCGCTGGTGTCGCTGGCCAACGGCTGCGTGTGCTGCGAGGTGGACGCGAGCGAACTCGGCGAGGCGCTCGGCCGGCTCGCCGACCCCGGGCTCGGCCTGGACCTCGCCGTGATCGAGGCCAGCGGCCTGGCCGAGCCCGCCACCCTGTCCCGGATGGTCCACGACGTCCCGCGCGAGGTGGCCCGGCACGCCGGGCTGATCCAGGTCGTGGACGCCGAGGGCCTCGAGGAGACCATGGCGCGGCACCCGCGACTGGCCGCGCACCTCGCGGAGGCCGACCTCGTCGTCGTCAACAAATGCGACCTCGTCTCCCGCGACCGCTTCGCGGCCCTCCGGGGCCGGGTCCGCGACCACGCGCCGCACGTCGCCGTGCTGCCCGCGGTCCGGGCCGCCGTGCCCGCC
>DUTZ01000394.1 GCA_012841845.1 Actinomycetales bacterium
CACCGCCCCGGGCGGTGAGGGCCGGACGGGTGAGGAGGGCCTGCCCGGGCTGCGCGACCTGCACCTCAAGGGGTCGGGCCGCACGCCGTTCGCGCGCGGCGGCGACGGCCTCGCGGCGGTCGGTCCGATGCTGCGCGAGTACGTCGTCAGCGAGGCGATGCACGCCCTCGGCATCCCCACCACCCGCTCGCTGGCGGTGGTGGCCACGGGCACGCCGGTGGTCCGCGAGACGATGCTGCCCGGCGCCGTCCTGGCCCGCGTGGCGTCGAGCCACCTGCGCGTGGGCACGTTCCAGTACGCGCGGGCGCTCGCAGCGGGTGAGGTCGGCGACGACGACCTGCTGCGCCGCCTGGCCGACCACGCCATCGCCCGCCACCACCCCCACGCCGCCGGCGCCGAGAACCCCTACCTCGCCCTGTTCGCCGCGGTGCTCACCGCCCAGGCCGACCTCGTGGCGCGCTGGATGCACGTGGGGTTCATCCACGGGGTCATGAACACGGACAACACCACGATCTCCGGCGAGACGATCGACTACGGCCCGTGTGCCTTCATGGAGGAGGTGGACCCGCGGACGGTGTTCAGCTCGATCGACACCCAGGGCCGCTACGCCTATGGAGCCCAGCCGCCGGTCATGCAGTGGAACCTCGCCCGCTTCGCCGAGACCCTGCTGCCCCTGGTCCACGAGAGCCAGGAGGAGGCCGTCCGACTGCTCACCGCCGAGCTCGAGACGTTCCCGGCGTGCTACACCGCGGCGTGGTCCGCGGGCATGCGGAGCAAGCTCGGGTTGGGGGAGGAGGTCGACGACGAGGTGGCGCGGCCGCTCATCGACGCCCTCGCGGAGAAGCTGGCCGAGCACCGCCCGGACCACACGCTGTTCTTCCGCCGGCTCACCGAGGTGGCCCGCGGCGACGCGACGGATGTCGAGGACGGCTTCGGCGACTGGGCGCGGCGGTGGCGCACGCTCTCCCCGGACGCGCGCGTGATGGAGCGCGCGAACCCGGTCTACATCCCGCGCAACCACCTCGTGGAGGAGGCGTTGGACGCGGCCACGGCGGGCGACCTCGGGCCGTTCGAGGAGCTCCTCGTCGTCGTCACCGATCCCTACACCGAGCGGCCGGGGCTCGAGCGCTACACCCGCCCCGCGCCACCCGGCAGCGCGCCGCACGTCACCTACTGCGGGACCTGACGCCCCGGGCGGCGGCGTGACTCAGGGGAAGATGCCGATCGAGTTGCACCCGGGGGCGAACTCGCAGGCCGAGCCGACGCTGAAGAGCGGGGCGCCGAGGGACAGGGTCAGGGCGAGTTCGGGATCGGCGATCGTGTTGCGGATCAGGTCGGGCAGCCACTCGAGGCTCATGCGTCTTTCCTTCCGATAGGCGTTGTGCGGCCACGGTTGTGAGCGCGTGCGCCCCACTCTCGACGCGGGGCGGGTCGCCGTCAACCTTCCGCGTTCGCCATTGACCGAATGGTCAGTCAGCACCTATGCTGACCGAGTATTCAGTCAGCATGGCGAAGGGGTCGATGTGCAGGGAGAACGCAGGGGCGGGGCCGAACGGATCCTCGACGCGGCGCTCGTGCGCTTCGGCGACCGGGGCGTCGCCGCGACGAGCCTCAAGGAGATCGCCGCCGAGGCCGGGGTCTCGCAGGCGCTCATCGTCCACCACTTCGGCAGCAAGGACGGCCTGCGCCGCGCGTGCGACGCCCACGCGGCCCGGCTCCTGCGCCAGAGCAAGGAGGACTCGATCGACGCCGGGCCGCAACTCGACCCGCTCATGGCGCTGCGAAAGATCGAGGACGGCCGACCACTGCTGCGCTACTTTGTCCGCACTCTCACCGAGGGCGGGGAGCACGTCGACGAGCTCGTCGACCAGATGGTCGCCGACGCCGAGGAGTGCACCGCCCGCGGCGTCGAGGAGGGGGTCTTCAAGCCCAGTGCCGTCCCGCGCGAGCGCGTGGTGACCCTGGTGCTGTGGTCGCTCGGGACCCTCGTCCTGCACGAGCACATGCACCGCCTGCTGGGCGTGGACCTGCTCGCCGACGACCCCGGCCCCGAGAACCTCGCGCCGTACCTGCGGCCGACCATGGAACTGTTCACGCACGGACTCCTCGAGCCGGGCGCCTACGAGCAGTTCACGCGACTGTTCGACACCACGACCGTAGAGGAGCCCTGATCCCATGACGGACGCACCCGTGATCTCCGCCCGGGGGGTGGTCAAGACCTTCGGCGCCACCCGGGCCCTCGACGGCCTCGACCTCGAGGTGGCACCCGGCGAGGTCCACGGCTTCCTCGGGCCCAACGGCGCCGGCAAGTCCACCGCGATCCGCGTCCTGCTGGGGCTGCTGCGCCCCGACGCCGGCGAGGTGCGCCTGCTCGGTGGCGACCCCTGGGTCGACGCCGTGGCGCTGCACCGCCGGCTCGCCTACGTGCCCGGCGACGTCGTGCTGTGGCCGAACCTCACCGGCGGCGAGGTGATCGACCTGCTCGCCCGGCTCCGCGGCCCCCTCGACCGCACCCGCCGGGACGCGCTCTGCGAGCGCTTCGGGCTGGATCCCACCAAGAAGTCGCGCACCTACTCCAAGGGCAACCGCCAGAAGGTGGCGCTGATCTCGGCGCTCACCTCGGACGTCGAGCTGCTGCTGCTCGACGAGCCGACCTCCGGGCTCGACCCGCTCATGGAGGTGGAGTTCCAGCAGGTGATCCGCGAGGCCCGGGACGAGGGCCGGACGGTGCTGCTCTCGAGCCACATCCTCGCGCAGGTCGAGGCGCTCGCCGACCGCGTCTCGATCATCCGGCAGGGCAGCACCGTCGAGGCCGGCAGCCTCGAGGACATGCGGCACATGACCCGCACCACGATGGTCGCCCGCCTCGACGGGCCGTGGGACGGGCTCGCGGGCACGCCCGGCGTGCACGACGTGCGGGCCGAGCACGGCGAGGTCCACTTCCAGGTGGACGGCGACCGGGTGGACGACGCCGTCCGCGCGCTGGCACCCCTCGGCGTGCGCTCGCTCGTCGCCCACCCGCCCACGCTCGAGCAGCTCCTCATCCGCCACTACGGCGACGCCCCGGAGGCCGCCCGATGAGCACCGCGGCGGCCCAGACCGCGCCGACGGCCACCGGGCTGGCCGGCACCGGCACGCTCGTCCGCTTCTTCCTCCGCCGCGACCGGATCAAGCTGCCGGCCTGGCTCGCGGGCCTGGGCCTGTACGTGCTCTACGTGGGCACGGCGCTGTCCGCGCTCGCCCCCGAGCCCGAGGACCTGCAGGCGCTGGCCCCGCTGTTCAGCCAGCCCGTCGGCCGCATGTTCACCGGCCCGGCCTTCGGCATGGACGCCCCCACGTACGAGCGGCTCTTCGCGAGCGGCTACGCCCTCTACCTCTTCCTGCTCGCGGCCCTGATGAGCATCCTGCTCGTCACCCGCCACACCCGGCTCGAGGAACAGTCCGGTCGCGCCGAGCTCATCCGCGCCAACGTCACCGGCCGGCACTCCGCGCTCACGGCGGCGCTGCTGGTCGCCGTGCTCGCCAACGCCGGCGCGTTCGTCGTGGTCACCGGGATGTGCCTGGCCACGGGCTTCGCGGCTGGCGGGTCGGTCCTCGTGGGCCTGTCCGCCGCCCTCACCGGCCTGGCCTTCGCCGGCATCGCCGCCGTCACGGCGCAGCTCAGCGAGTTCTCGCGCACCGCGGCCGGCATGGCGGGGATCGTCCTCGGCGTCGCCTTTGTCCTCCGCGCCCTCGGCGACATGGCGGCGGTCGGGGGCACCGCGCTGTCGTGGGCCTCCCCGTTGGGGTGGGCCGCGCAGGCCGCCCCGTACGTCCACGACCGGTGGGCGCCCCTCGCGCTGCTCGTCGGCCTCGCCGTCGTCACCGTCACCG
>DUTZ01000395.1 GCA_012841845.1 Actinomycetales bacterium
AGGTCGCCGCCGGCGCCGTCGACGAGCGCCCGCGGGTCGCCGATCGCCGCCGGGTCGAGCCAGTCGGCCAGGACGGCGGGGCCCACGACGAGGGGCATCCGGTCGTGCACGGCGCGCAGCGGCCCCAGCGCCTCGGTGGTGAGGATCGTGCACGACAGTTGCGTGACGGACTCGTCCGCGGGGTCCCGCCGGGCCTCCCACAGGCCGGCCATGAGCAGGCCCTCGTCGCCGGGCAGGCTCATCCAGTAGGGCTGCTTGGGCCCCGGTTTCCCGCCGGGGCCGGGCTCGCCGGGCACCCACTCGTACCAACCGTCCATGGGCACCACGCAGTGTCGGCGCCTCACCGCCGCGCGGAACGAGGGCTTCTCGAACGCGGTCTCGACGCGGGCGTTGAAGAGGGTCGGCAGCCGGGCCCCCTCCCTGGCCCACGACGGGACGAGCCCCCAGCGCATCGCGTGGAGGACGCGGACCGGCCCGGCCCCCTCGTCGAGCGCCTCGCGGGCCAGGACCGGGATCGTGGTGGTGGGCGCGATGTTGTACCGCGGGGAGCGCGGCGGCTCGGCGGGCCACAGGCCGGGCGGCGGGGCGGAGGCCCGGTCGACGGCGTCGAGTTCCATCGCGAGCTGCGCCGGGTCCGAGGTGAGCGAATAGCGTCCGCACATGCGGCCATCCTCGCACCCTGGTCCGGCGGGATCGGCGACGATGGGCGACAATGGCCGGGTGAGCAGCTGGAGTGCCCCCGTCGCCGCCGGCCCCGTGGACGCCGAGGTCCGGGTGCCGGGGTCCAAGTCCCTCACCAACCGCGCGCTGGTCCTGGCCGCGCTCGCCGACGGCCCCTCCCGGCTCGTGGGCACGCTCCGTAGCCGCGACACCGACCTCATGATCGCCGCCCTGCGGGCCCTCGGCACCGGCGTCGAGGGCCCGTCGGGCGCGCTCGCGGCCCACGACGAGGACCTGCTGGTCACGCCCGGCCCCCTGCGCGGCGCGGAGGTGGACTGCGGGCTCGCCGGCACGGTCATGCGCTTCCTGCCGCCGGTCGCCGCGCTGGCCGAGGGCACCTCGACCTTCGACGGCGACCCGGCCGCCCGGGTCCGGCCACAGTCCACCGTCCTCGACGCGCTGCGCGCCCTCGGCGCGGACGTCACCGGCGACGCGCTGCCCTTTTCCGTCCGCGGGGCGGGCCGGCTCCGCGGCGGCCGGGTGGAGATCGACGCCTCGGCGTCGTCGCAGTTCGTCTCCGGGCTGCTGCTCTCGGCGGCGCGCTTCGACGAGGGCCTGGACCTGGTCCACGTGGGCCCGCGGCCGGTGCCCTCGGGCCCGCACGTCGAGATGACCCTCGACATGCTCCGCGAGTCGGGCGTGGACGTCCGGCGGCCCACCGCCACCTCGTGGCGCGTGGCCCCCGGCCCGATCCGTGCGGTGGACCGCGTCGTGGAGCCCGACCTGTCCAACGCGACCCCGTTCCTCGCCGCGGCGGCCGTCACCGGCGGCACGGTCCGCGTCCCGCACTGGCCCACGTCCACCACGCAGCCGGGCGACGCGATCCGCGGCGTGCTCGGGGCGATGGGCGCGTCGGTCGCGCTCGAGACCGCCGACGGGGCCGGCCACGGCACCCTCGTCGTCACCGGCCCCGGCCGCCTCTCCCCCGTGGACCTGGACCTCGGCGAGATCGGCGAGCTCACCCCCACCATCGCCGCCCTGTGCGCGCTGGCCGACGGCCCCTCGCGGCTCACCGGGATCGCCCACCTGCGGGGGCACGAGACGGACCGGCTCGCCGCCCTCGCCGCCGAGCTCGGCGCCGTGGGCTGCGGGGTCACCGAACTCGACGACGGCCTCGAGATCGTCCCCGCCCCGCTGCACAGCGCCGCCTGGCGCGCCTACGCCGACCACCGCATGGCCACCGCCGGCGCGATCGTCGGCCTCGCGGTGCCGGGGATCGAGGTCGACGACGTGGACTCCACCTCCAAGACGATGCCCGGCTTCACCGGGATGTGGGCCGACATGCTCGCCGGGCGGGGCTGAGGCCACCCGTGGCGGCCGGTCGGGGCGGCAGCGGCGCACGCGGCTGGGACGAGTCCGACGTCCGGGTGCGGCCCGGCAAGGGCTCGC
>DUTZ01000006.1 GCA_012841845.1 Actinomycetales bacterium
CGTCCCGCGCCACGGACGCGCCGGCCGACGACGCCCCGGCCGGGGCTCCCCGGCGCCGGGGGCTGGTCATCGGCGCCGTGGCCGCGGTCGTGCTGCTCGCCGGAGGCCTCACCGCCTACGCGGCCCTGGGCGGGAACGACTCCGGCACCGGCACCCCGACCGCGGAGTCGGGCCAGGAGAACCAGGAGGGCCGGGGCGGGGACGACACCTCCGGGGCGGACGGGTCCGGGGGCGGCCAGTCGGCCTCTGCTCCCCCGGCGACCAAGGAGTCGGTGATCGCCTCGCTGCCGACGCCGCTGGCGGCGGCGATCGACCCCGAGGAGTGCTCGATCTCCGGCGAGACCGAACACGGGGGGCTCCGGCTGCAGTGCCACTTCATCGAGGACGCACCGCTGCTCGACGGAATCGTGTCCCCGCATTTCCAGTCGCTCATCGTCTCGACGGACGTCACGGAGGCCCGGACCAAGGTCGTGCGGATCCGTCAGCAGCTCGGGTTCGACCGCGACAAGGAGGTCAACGAGGTCGTGGAGAACACCTCCCGGACGGCCGCGGCCACGGTCACCGGGCCGGACGTGGCCGACTTGTTCACCATCGACTACGCCAATCAGTCGACCGGGGTCATGGTGTGGTTCGACGACCTGCTCGGGCAGGACGCCGCCACGACCTTCCTCAGCCGGGCCGGCCTCATCAACTGAGCGACGCGGCCGTCACACCCCCGAGGAGGCGCCCTCGCCGCTGCGGAGCAGGTAGGTGTCCATGATCCACCCGTGCCGCTCGCGGGCCCCGGCGCGCACGCGCACGATCTCGTCGGCCACCTCCAGCGCGGGCCCGGAGACGAGGATCTGCTCCGGGGAGCCGAGGTAGGCGCCCCACCAGATGTGGGTGTCGGGTCCGGCCACGTCCCGGAAGGCGCAGTGGGCGTCGAGCATGACGACGACGTTGGCCAGCACCTCGGGCGGGGTGCCGGCGAGGCGCCGGCCGGTGGTGATGTGGAGGGGCTCGCCGACCCGGTTGGCGCAGATCCCGAAGGCGGCGGTGAGGGCCGCCGGGGCGGTGACGCCGGGGACCACCTCGACGGCGAAGGCGGCGCCCGCGGCCCGCGCGCGGTCGAGGATCCGCAGCGTCGAGTCGTACAGCGCGGGGTCGCCCCACACGAGGAACGCGGCCACCCCGTCGTCACCCGTCTCGGCCTCCAGGGCGGCACGGATCCGGCGGGCGCGCTCGGCGTGCCAGTCGGCGACGGCGCGGTCGTAGTCGACGGCCGCCACCTCGTCGTCGCGCCGCGGGTCCGCCACCACCACCTCCCGGGGGCCGCCGTCGGGGCGGTGCTCCGCGACGATCCGGCGGCGCAGCTCCCGCATGTCCTCGGTGGCCTCGCCCTTGTCCAGCAGCAGCAGGACGTCGGCGCGGCGCAGCGCGTCCACGGCCGCCAGGGTGAGGTGGCGGGGGTCGCCGGTGCCGATGCCGATCACGAGGACGGTGCGCATGCGCGGAGCCTATCCTCGGTCCCATGCCCCGGATCACCGTCACCTCCGTGTTCGTGGACGACCAGGCCAGGGCGCTGGCCTTCTACACCGACGTGCTGGGGTTCGTGCCCGGGCACGACGTGCCCGCCGGCGAGTACCGCTGGCTCACCGTGGTGGGCGCCGACGACCCGGACGGCCCCCAGCTCCTGCTGGAACCCGACGCGCACCCGGCTGCCCGGGACTACGCGGCGGCGCTGCGGGCCGACGGCATCCCGGCCGCCCAGTTCGGGGTGGACGACATCCACCGCACGCACGACGACCTGGTGGCCAAGGGGGCGCGGATCGTGCAGCCGCCCACCGAGACGGGCCCGGTGTGGACGCTGATCGTGGACGACACCTGCGGAAACCTCGTGCAGCTGGCCACCTCTCCCGAGGGGTAGGAACCGGTTCTCGTTTGGGAGTCCGCCGTGGCTCCGACGTATCGTGGGGAGGTTGCCACGCGACCCTGCGTCGCCTGACGTGACCAGCACAGGAAGCCCGGTACCCATGAGCCCCATGTCCACCATCCCGCCGACCATCGCCCGGTCGTGGCTGCTCCTGCCCGCCGACAAGTCGGAGCGCTTCGACGCGGCGGCCAACTCGGAGATGGACGTGGTGGTGCTGGACGTGGAGGACGGCTGCCGCCAGTCGGAGAAGGAGCGCGCCCGCCGCGAGGTGCGCCAGTGGCTCGAGGCCGGCAACCACGCGTGGATCCGGATCAACGACGTCCGCTCCCCCGAGTGGGAGAAGGACCTCATGGCGCTGGGCCACTGCCCGGGCCTGGACGGCGTCATGCTGGCCAAGACCGAGAACCCCGAGCACGTCTCCCTCACCGCCGCCCGCCTGGCGCCCGACACGCCGATCGTCGCGCTCGTCGAGTCGGCCGAGGGGCTGGCCCAGGCCACGGAGATCGCCAGGACCGACTCGGTGGTCCGCCTGGCGTTCGGCATCGGCGACTACCGCCGCGACACCGGCATCGGCGCCTCGCAGATCGCCCTGGCCTACACCCGCTCGCAGTTCGTGGTGTCCAGCCGGGTGGCGCGCGTGGCGCCGCCGATCGACGGCCCCACGATCTCCAACGACACGCAGGTGCTCATGGACGCCGCCGAGCACGCGGTGGAGATGGGCATGACGGGCAAGCTGTGCCTGCGCGTCGACCAGGCCCCGTACATCAACGAGGTCCTCTCCCCCTCGGCCGCGGACGTCTCGTGGGCCGAGTCCGTGATCGACGAGCTGGGCGCCGGCGGCGAGCGCTGCCGCGACGGCGCGGACCTGCCGCGCCTGGCCCGCGCACAGAAGATCGCCCGCCTGGCGCAGGCGTTCGCCACGGCGCACTGAGCCGGTCCGCGACGGCCCCGGAGGCCCTCCGTGGCCTCCCGATCCACCCACTACTGTGGGTACGCATCGCATGATCGGAGAGCAGGGGGGCGACATGACCGACGCGAGCTCCGGCGGCGCCGCCGCCCCGGCCCCCGAGCGCGCACGCGAGTCGCTCGACCTGATGTGCGGGATCCTGCGCCGCTACGGCGAGCAGGAGGTGGCCGATCTCGCCGAACTCCGCGCGTCAGGTGCCACGCAGTCGCGGTCCGTCGTGGTGGTGGGCGAGGTCAAGCGCGGCAAGAGCTTCCTGGTCAACGCGCTCGTCGGGCTGCGGGACGCCTCACCCGTGGGGGTCGAGGTCACCACGTCGACGACGGTCGCCGTGGGGCCCGCCACGCCCGAGCAGCCGGCCGGCCGCGACACGTTGTGGTTCCCCTCCCGCGCCGAGCAGGTGCCCCACGCCGAGCTGGCGGACTGGGTCTCGTGTGACGGCGTGCGGGTCACCGACCCGCAGGTGGACGAGCTCCCCACGCGCGCCTACGTGCCCGTCGACGGCCACCGGCTCGACGACGTCACCGTGATCGACACCCCGGGCGTCGGCGGCCTCGACCCGTCGTTCGCCGCCCTCGCCGCCGCCACGGCCGAGCAGGCGTGCGTCCTCGTGGTGGTGTGCGACGCGTCCACTCCGGTCACCGCCCCCGAGATGGAGTTCATCCGCAGCACCGGCGCCTCGGTCGAGGCGCTCATCGTGGCCGTGACCAAGACGGACAAGAACCTCCGCCGGTGGCGGCCGATCGTCGCGCAGAACCGGGAGCTCCTACGCGAGCATCTCGGGCGCGACGTCCCGGTCGTGGGCGTGTCGAGCCTGCGCGCGGTCCTCGCGGCCGAGATGCCCCCGGGTCCCGGGCGCGACCTCGCCGAGGACCATTCCGGGATCGCGGCGCTGCGCCGGGAGATCGGCGAGCGGCTCGCGGGGGCCGAGCACCTTCCCCTGGCCAACGGTCTGCGCACGGCGATCGTCGCGCTCGCCGGCCTCGCCGAGCGGGAGCGCACCAGCGTCGCGGTGCTCACGGACTCGGCGCGGGCCCTTCCCGAGCTCACGGCGAAGGCCGACGAACTCGAGCGCCTGCGCATCGACACGCAGCAGTGGGAGCTCCACCTCCATCGCGACCTCACCCTGATCCGCCAGCAGGCGCTCGACGAGCTCGACCGGCGGCTCAAGCTCCTGCGGGAGGATTGGTCCACCCGCATCAACAAGGGCGGGATGGCGGTCCTGCGCAAGAACCCCCAGCACTTCACGGCCAGAATGGAGAAGGACTTCCAGGAGGCCATCGCCGGCGCGATCTCCGTGTTCCTCGCCGAGCTCCACTCGCGGATCATCCGCCCCCGGTTCGAGTCCGACGTGGTGTGGGAGGAGATCCTCCAGCTCATCCACGCCGCGATGGCCGGCCACGAGTTCGCCACCCACCGGGTGGAGTCCAAGACCCAGAACCTCATCGACCCGTCCATGCTCACGATGGGCGTGGTCGGGTCGTCTGCGATCGCCGGCATCGTCGGGGTGTCCACGGTGGTCGGCGTGGGCGCCGTCGTCGGGGTGGCGTGGGTCGGCGTCAACCTGGGTTTCCGCGCGATGCGGTCGGGCAAGACCAACCTGCTGTCGTGGATGCGGGAGACGAGCGGGTCCACCAAGACCACCACCTCCCGGATGCTCGAGGCCGCGATCGCGCAGTCCCGGCCGGAGATCGTGATCCGCTACCGCACGCACCTCAAGGAGTCGATCGCCGAGCTCAAGGCCCACATCGCCGAGGCCGAGGCCGCGGCGCGGGCCGACTCGGAACAGAGGGAGGCCGACCTCGTGCGGCACCGCAAGAACGCCGCGATCCTCGCCCGCTACATCGACCGCGGCGAGACGCTGATCGGAGAGCTCTCCTCGGCGGCCCCCGCCCCGGCGCTGGTGGTCCAGCGGTGACGCGCCCGGCCCCGGACGCCGTGACGGCGCGGCTCGACGCCGCCCTGCACGAGCTCGCCGCCCTCGGACCGGAGCTGGTGGAGCACGCCAACCGGATCGGCGCGATCCTGTGGGCGCCACCGCGCATCGTGGTCGTGGGGCGCCTCAAGGCCGGCAAGTCGACGCTGGTCAACGCGCTCGTGCGGGCGCGGGTCGCGGAGACCGCGGTGCTCGAGGCCACGACCCTCGTCTCCGTCTACCAGGAGGGCGCGCCGGCCCGGGCCGACGCGGTGCTGCTCGACGGCGGCCGGGTGGAGGTCCCCACCCACCACGGCGCGGTCACCGGACTCCCGGTGGAGCCGGGGCAGGTCAGCTATCTGCACCGCATCCTGCCGTCGGCGGCGATCCGTGACTACACGCTCATCGACACCCCGGGGCTGGGCACGCTCACCACGGAGAACGACCGGCGGACCCGGCGGGTGCTCATCGACGGCTTCGAGCAGACCCGCGTGGCCTCGGTGGACGCCGACGCCGCCGTGTTCCTCTTCGACTCCGCCCCCCGCGCCGACGAGGCGGCCTTTCTCAAGCGCCTCGGGTTCACCCCGCTCAACACCCTGGGGGTGCTCTCCCGCGCGGACGGCTTCGCGGAGGGCGCGCTGGGCTCGCGCGACCCGGTCGAGCACGCGGGCGAGCATTCCGCGGCGCTCGCCGCGCAGTTGCGGGACACGGTGTTGACCGTGCTGCCCGTGGCGGGCCTGTTGGCCGAGACGTCCCACACGGGGGCGCTCACGGAGGACGACGCGCGCCGTCTCGCGGAGCTCGCCCCGTACGCCCCGCTCGAGCTCATCGACCTGCTCGACCGGCCGGACCCGGCACCGATCCCGGGCGTCGTCCGCGACCGGCTGCTGGACCTGCTCGGCGAGGACGGGGTGGTCCGTGGCCGCGGCGTGGCCCGCGGCGGGGCGGCGGCGCTCAACGAG
>DUTZ01000396.1 GCA_012841845.1 Actinomycetales bacterium
AGGCCGGACCCGGCGCCGGTCACCACGCACACGGCGCCGTCGAACGAGGTGCGGCGCGCCCCGACCGCCGCGCCGACCCTGCCCCGTACCCGGCTCCACCTCGACATACGATTAAGCGTAGCCGCTTAAAGCGGACCGCGGTCGGGGTTCCCGCCCGCGACACCGGTGGAACGTGTTCTAATCGCTGACGTGACGTCCAGAGAGATCGTGGTCGACATCGCTCCCCCCGAGGAGACGGTGCTCTCGGCCCCACTGACGCCCTCGTTCGACTACACGCGCTCGACCGGCCCCGTCCTCGGCGCGTTCTTCACCGGCCTGCGCGACGGCCGCGTCGTGGGGTCCCGCGACTCCCGCGGCGCCGTGCACGTGCCCCCGGTGGAGTACGACCCCCACACGCACGAGGCGCTGGACGACCTCGTCGAGATCGGCTCCGGCGGCGGGATCGAGGGCGTCGTCGTCACCTGGTCCTGGGTCCACTCCCCCGCCGACGTGCACCCGCTCGCCGACCCCTTCGCGTGGGCGCTGGTGCGGCTCGACGGCGCCGACACCGCCACCCTCCTCCCGCTGGCCGCCGACGGCCCCGACGCCGTGTCCACCGGGATGCGCGTGCGGGTGCGGTGGGCCGCCGAGCGCGTCGGGTCGATCCGCGACATCGCCTGCGTGGTCCCCGTCGACGCCGCGGGAAGTGGCGCGGGGAGCGCCGCGGGGAGTGGCGCGGGGGGTGACGACGACGAGGTCGCCGTCGCACCCGCCGGCGACTCCGAGCCGGTCACGACCCTCGTCACGCCCATCGGGCTGTCCGTGACCCACACGGCGGCGCCCGCGGAGAGCGCGTTTCTCCGGGCGATCGTCGAGGGCCGCCTGCTCGGGCGCCGGCGTTCGAACGGCCCCGAGGTGTACGTGCCGCCGCGCGACTACTGCCCCTCCGACGGCGTCGCGATGGGCGAGTACGTGGAGGTGGCCGACCACGGCACGGTGACGACGTTCGGGATCGTCAACGTGCCGTTCGCCGGGCAGTCCATCACGCCCCCCTACGTGACGGCGTACATCCTGCTCGACGGCGCCGACGTGCCCATCCAGCACCTCGTGCTGGGCTGCGAGGCCTCCGAGGTCCGCATGGGCATGCGCGTGCGCGCCGCCTGGCGCCCCGAGGGCGAGCGGCCGGCATCGATGCAGGCGATCACGCACTTCGAGCCCAGCGGCGAGCCCGACGCCGACCCCGACACCTACGCGAAGCACCTGTAGAGGACGCCCACCGTGACACCATCAGCACCCCGGGACGTCGCCGTCGTCGGCTTCGCCCACGCCCGCCACACCGAGTCCACCTTCGGCACCACCAACGGCGTCGAGATGCTCGCCCCGGTCTTCGCCGAGTGCTACCGGCAGACCGGCCTGGACCGCACGCAGATCGACTTCTGGTGCTCCGGCTCGTCGGACTACCTCGCGGGCCGCGCGTTCTCCTTTATCTCCGCCGTCGACTCGATCGGCGCCACGCCGTCGATCGTCGAGTCGCACGTGGAGATGGACGCCGCCTGGGCGCTCTTCGAGGCCTGGCTCAAGATCGCCTCCGGCCAGGCCGACACGGCCCTGGTCTACGGCTTCGGCAAGGCCTCGGCCAGCACGGACCTCGACACGGCGCTCGCGCTGCAGCTCGACCCGTACACCGTCGCCCCCCTGTGGCCCGGCCGCCACCATCTGGCCGCCCTGCAGGCGCGCGCCGGAATCGACGCCGGCCTGTGGTCCGAGCAGGACATGGCCGCGGTCGCCGCCCGCGCGACCGGCCGCGACGAGCGCGAGCTCCTCGCCGAGCCGTACGTCGCCGACCCGCTGCGCCGGCACGACTGCCCGCCGGTCACCGACGGCGCCGCCGCGATCATCCTGGCCTCGGGCGACCGCGCCCGCGAACTGTGCGACACCCCCGCCTACATCGCCGGGATGGAGCACATCATCGACTCGGCCGAGTTCGGCGCCCGCGATCTCACCGACTCGCCCTCGACGCGCGCCGCCGCGGCCCGCGTCACCGGCTCGAGCGGGGACCGGCCGGACCTCGGCGGGGTCGCCGTGGCCGAGCTGCACACCCAGTACACGCACGAGGAGCTCCTCCTGCGGCGGGCACTGGGGATCACGGGCGACGTCGCCGTCACCCCCTCCGGCGGCTCCCTGCTGGCCGACCCGCTGTTCTCCGCCGGGCTCGAGCGGATCGGCTACGCCGCCAACACCGTCATGGAGGGCCGCGCCGACCGCGCCCTGGCCCACGCCACCAGCGGACACCTGCTGCAGCAGAACCTCGTCTGCCTCCTGGAAGGACGCACCGCATGAGCGCCCACTCCACCGGCCGGGCCGGCACCGGCCTGCCCGCCGCCGTCCTCGGCACCGGCCAGACCCACCACGTCTCCCGCCGCACCGACGTCTCCATGGCCGGCCTCTGCCGCGAGGCGATCGACGCCGCCATGGCCGACGCCGGGGTGACCTGGGACGAGATCGACGCCGTGGTGGTGGGCAAGGCCCCCGACCTGTTCGAGGGCGTCATGATGCCGGAGCTCATGATGGCGGACGCGCTCGGCGCCGTGGGCAAGCCCCTGCTGCGCGTCCACACCGCCGGTTCCGTGGGCGGCTCTACGGCCGTCGTGGCCGCCTCGCACGTCCAGTCCGGGCGCTACCGGCGCGTGCTGGCCGTGGCGTGGGAGAAGCAGTCCGAGTCCAACGCCATGTGGGCGCTCTCGCTGCCCGTGCCGTTCACGGCCCCCGTCGGCGCCGGCGCCGGCGGCTACTTCGCGCCCCACGTCCGCGCCTGGATCCGCACCACCGGCGCCCCCGAGCACGTGGGCGCCATGGTCGCGGTCAAGGACCGGCTCAACGGCGCGATCAACCCGTACGCACACCTCAAGCAGCCCGACATCACGGTGGACAAGGTGCTGCAGGGCCAGATGCTGTGGGACCCCATCCGCTTCGACGAGACCTGCCCGTCTTCGGACGGGGCGTGCGCGATCGTCATCGGCGACGCCGAGGCCGCGGAGGCCGTCGAGTCCGAGGGGCGGTCCGTCGCCTGGATCCACGCCACCGCGCTGCGCACCGAGCCGGGCACGTTCTCCGGCCGCAACCACCGCAGCCCCCGCGCCGGCCGCGACGCCGCCGCCGACCTCTGGGCCCAGGCCGGGATCACCGACCCGCGCGAGGAGATCGACGCCGCCGAGATCTACGTGCCCTTCTCCTGGTTCGAGCCCATGTGGCTGGAGAACCTCGGCTTCTGCGAGGAGGGCGAGGGCTGGAAGATGGTCGAATCCGGCGCCACCGCCCGCGACGGCGAGCTGCCCGTCAACCCCTCCGGCGGCGTCCTGTGCTCCAACCCCATCGGCGCCTCCGGCATGCTCCGCTTTGCCGAGGCCGCCCGGCAGGTCATGGGCCGCGCCGACGAACACCAGATCCCCGACGCCCGCAAGGCCCTCGGCCACGCCTACGGCGGCGGCTCGCAGTACTTCTCCATGTGGGTCGTGGGGACCGACCGGCCGGAGCACGCGTGAGCGCGGCGGGCGGCGCCGGTGCGGCGGGTGCGGGCGGCGCCGCAGGTAACCCGTACCTCGACGACGACGGCGAGTACCGGCCGCTCGAGATGAGCGA
>DUTZ01000397.1 GCA_012841845.1 Actinomycetales bacterium
GGGACCAGCGCCCGCGGCGATGCCAGCGGGACCAGCGCCGCCGACGGACCAGCGCCGCGACCGCAGGGCCCGCCCTCAGCGCGACCCGCCGCCGCCCTCCGGCACCTCCACGTCCGGGTTCGGCCCGAGCAGCGTCATCTCGTGGATCTCGTCGCGCTCGGCCTGCTCGCGCAGCCCCGGCGCGATCACGCGGCCCAGGTGGTAGCCCAGCACCACGACGAGCGTGCCCAGGGCGATGCCGCCGAGCTGCAAGTCGTCGGTGATGTGCAGCGTCGTGTCCCCGACGGCGATCACCACGCCCGCCGCGACCGGCACGAGGTTGAGCGGGTTGCCGAAGTCGACCCGGTTCTCCTTCCAGATCTTGGCGCCGAGCAGGCCGATCATGCCGTAGAGCACCACCGTGATCCCGCCGAGGACGCCGCCGGGCGTCGCGGAGATCACCGCGCCGAGCTTCGGGGAACACCCCAACAGGATCGCGGTCACGGCGGCCACCACGTAGGCGGCCGTCGAGTACACCTTGGTCGCGGCCATCACGCCGATGTTCTCGGCATACGTCGTCGTCGCCGAGCCGCCGAACGAGGTGGCCAGCACGGTCCCGGCACCGTCGGCGGCCAGCGCCCGACCCATGAGCCCGTCGGTCTCGGTGCGCGTGATCTCGCCGATGGCCTTGACGTGCCCGGCGTTCTCGGCGATCAGCGCGATCACGCCCGGCACCACGAGCAGGACGAACGCCAGCGAGAAGTCCGGCGCGTGGATGCCCACCACGCCGGTGGCCTCGTCGGTCATGGGCGGCAGCCCGATCCACGGCGCCGCGCCGACCGCCGACCAGTCCACGCGGAGATGGTCGGTCACCTCGCCGGCGGTCGCGCTGAAGGACGTGATGGGCCCCGTCGTCACATCCAACACCCAGGAGAGCACATACCCGAACACCAGCGAGAGGAAGATCGCGATCCGCCCCGCGAACCCCTTGAGCCCCACCGTCATGAGGATCAGCACGACCATCACCACCAGCGCCACCCACTGGTCCTGCGGCCAGTACGTCTCGGCCACCACGGGCGCGAGGTTGAAGCCCAGGAGCATCACCACGGCGCCGGTCACCACGGGCGGGAGCACGGCCGTCACCACCCGGCCGCCGACCACGTGGACCAGAAGCCCGACGGCGAGGAGCGCGACGCCCGCGACGAGCATCGCGCCGGTGACCTCCGCGCTCGTGCCGCCCTGAGCCCGGATCGCGGCGACGGCGCCGACGAACGCCACCGACGTGCCGAGATAACTGGGCACCCTGCCCTTGACCACGGCCAGGAAGAGCAGCGTGCACACGCCGGAGAATCCGATCGCGAGCTGCGGGTTGAGCCCCATGATGATGGGGAACACGAACGTCGCCCCGAACATCGAGACCACGTGCTGCGCCCCGATCCCGATCGTCCGCGGCCAGCTCAGCCGCTCCGACGGCGCCACCACCTCGCCGGGCCTGATGCTCTTGCCGTCGCCGTGCACTGTCCAGAGGGGCCGGGACCGCAGGGGCCGGGTCCGCAGGGTCTTCGCCACGGCGGAAACGGTACCGCGCCTACCGTGGTGGCATGACGCGAGATCACGAGACGGCCTCCCCGGCCACCCCGCCGCTGCCCGCGCGGTACCGCGACCTGGTGCGCGCGCACC
>DUTZ01000398.1 GCA_012841845.1 Actinomycetales bacterium
CGGCGCCGCCGCGGTCGGCGTCCGGTGCGTCGGTGGTCGGCGCCGCCGGGTCGGTCGGCTCGTCGGTTGCGTCGGTCGGCTCGTCGGTCGGCCGCGTGGCCCCCGCGACGCCCGGCGGCAGGGCGATCTGCGTGTTCCGCGAGATCGCGCCCGCCACGTAGCGATTGCGCTGCTCCTTGGGCAGCGGCGGCCGGTCGTTGGCGCCGATCACGGCGATCCACGGGATGGGGATCGAGCCCACGACGATCGCGAACGCGATCCACGGGTTGTTCCAGAGGTACATGGCCCCGGCGGCGAGGAACAGCGCCGGGATCCGGATGCTCATGAGGAGGAAGTAGCGCCTCTTCCGCGCCGCGAGCTCGTCCTGATAGGAGGCGCGGGCGCCGGTGATGACGACGGGCCTCGACGTGTCGTCGGAGTCCGACGACCGCCTGCGCAGGAAGCCGCGTGCCATGCACCACACGGTACTCCCGCCGGTGGCCGGCCCGGGAGGGGCGCCTCCCCCGGCGACGCCCCTCCCGGGGGTTGGCACCCGGGCCATGAGGTGCGGCATCATGAGGGGGTGAGCACCACCCGGACCAAGACCATCGAGCGTCCCGAGGTCACCACGACCGACGAGACGCAGGACGACGCGCCCAAGTTCTTCCACTACGTGGACAAGAGCAAGATCGCCGAGAGCGCGGTCATGGGCACCTACGTCATCGCCCTGTGCGGCGAGGTGTTCCCGGTGACCCGCTCGGCCAAGCCCGGATCGCCGGTGTGCCCGGAGTGCAAGCGCGTCTACGAGACCCTGAAGCCTGGTGAGTGACCCCGGAGCGGTCCCGGGCCTCACGGAGACGACCGCAGATCAGACCGCCGGGTCCGCCCCCGCCGCCGGGGGCGCGCCGCTGCGCGCCTGGCAGCGGACCGCGCTGCGCAAGTACCTCATGGCCCGGCCGAGGGACTTCCTCGCCGTGGCCACCCCCGGCGCCGGCAAGACCACGTTCGGCCTACGCGTGGCCTCCGAGCTGCTGGCCGACCGGACGGTCGACGCCGTGACGGTGGTCGCCCCCACCGAGCACCTCAAGTACCAGTGGGCGGCCGCGGCCGCCCGGTCGGGGATCCTCCTGGACCCCGAGTTCTCCAACTCCTCGGGCGCCCTCGCCCCCGAGTTCCACGGCGTGGTGGTGACGTACGCCCAGGTCGCCTCGCACCCGTTCAAGCACCGGCAGCGCACCGTCGCCCGCCGGACCCTCGTGATCCTCGACGAGATCCACCACGGCGGCGACGCCAAGAGCTGGGGCGACGGCATCCGGGAGGCGTTCGAGGACGCCGAACGCCGCCTCTCGCTCACCGGCACCCCGTTCCGGTCGGACGACAGCCCGATCCCGTTCGTCACCTACGAGCCCGACGGCCAGGGCCACCAGCGTTCCAAGGCCGACCACACCTACGGCTACGCCGACGCGCTCGCCGACGGCGTGGTCCGGCCGGTGGTGTTCCTCGCGTACTCCGGTGAGGCCCGCTGGCGCACCAACGCCGGCGAGGAGTTCTCCGCGCGCCTCGGCGAGCCGCTCAGCGCCGACCAGACCTCGCGCGCGTGGCGGGTCGCCCTGGACCCGCACGGCGACTGGATGCCCGCCGTCCTGCAGGCCGCGCACACCCGGCTCCAGCAGATCCGCGCGGGCGGGGTGCCGGACGCCGGCGGACTGGTGATCGCCACCGACCAGGAGCGCGCGCGGGAGTACGCCGCGTTGCTCACCGAGATCACCGGGCGCGCCCCCGTCGTCGTCCTCTCCGACGACCCCACCGCCTCGAGCCGCATCGGCACCTTCTCCGGATCCACCGACGAGTGGATGGTCGCGGTCCGCATGGTCTCCGAGGGCGTGGACGTGCCGCGCCTGTGCGTGGGCGTGTACGCCACCAGCGCCTCGACCCCGCTGTACTTCGCCCAGGCCATCGGCCGCTTCGTGCGCTCGCGCCGGCCGGGGGAGACCGCCTCGGTCTTCCTGCCCTCGGTCCCGGTGCTGCTGCAGCTCGCCTCCCAGATGGAGGCCCAACGCGACCACGTCCTGGGCAAGCCGCACCGCGAGGACGGACTCGAGGATGAGCTGCTCGCGCAGGCCAACCAACAGCAGGACGAGCCGGACACCGCCGACGACGAGGAGAAGGGTTTCCACTCCCTGGGCGCCGACGCCGAGCTCGACCAGATCGTGTACGAGGGCTCCTCCTACGGCACCGCGACGTTCGCGGGCAGCGACGAGGAGGCCGACTACATCGGCCTGCCCGGGCTCCTGGGGGCCGACGACGTCAAGGCACTCCTGCGCCAGCGGGAGAAGGAGCAGGTCAAGCGGGCCTCCGCCGAGGCCTCCGCCGCGCCGGGATCCGTGGCCGTGGTGGGCGCCGACCCGGCGATGGCCGGCACCACGCTCCCCGGCAACGCCGCCGGACCGGGCGCGCACGCCGGTGCCGCGGGCGCCTCGTCGGAGGCGGCCGCCGAGCGGGTGGCGAGCGCCGCC
>DUTZ01000399.1 GCA_012841845.1 Actinomycetales bacterium
ACCCGCGCACCCTGCGGCCGCGGGAGCGGGTCCGGCCCGGCGACGGGTCCGGGCCGGGCGCCGACGTGGTGGCCGCCTGGGGAGGACCGGTCGGGCGGCACGCGGTGGTGGGGCGCCAGCGTTTCTGGACGCCCCTGCGGGTCGTCATGCTCTTCGCCGTCGTCTTCCTGTCCTTCGGGTTCTTCTCCAAGGCGGCGTGCCTCGAGACCACCCACCCCACCGACGGGTCGGCGCCGAGCCTGCGGTGGGACGGCCGCCAGTACTTCAAGGCCTGCTACGCCGACCCGATCCCGCTGTACAGCATCGAGGGGCTGCAGCAGGGGGCGCTGCCGTACAAGTACCTGTGGGTCGAGGACGACGGCGGCGTCCGCTACATGGAGTACCCGGTGGTCTCCGGCATGTTCCAGTACGTCATGGCGCAGGGCGCGCAGGCCTGGCACGCCCTCACCCCGGGCGGGCTCGTCGAGGTGGGCAAGTACTTCGTCCTGGGCGTGGTGGTGCTGGCGTTCGCGTGGATGGTCGCGGTCTGGGCCACCTACCGGTCGGCCGGGCGCCGGCCCTGGGACACGCTGTTCATGGCGGCGAGCCCGATCGTCGTCTTCCAGGCCTTCACCAACTACGACCTGCTGGCGGTGGCGCTGGCGTCGGTCGCGCTGCTGCTCTGGGCGCGGCGCCGCCCGGTGTGGGCGGGCGTGGTGCTGGGCGTCGGGGTGGCCACCAAGCTCTACCCGCTGTTCCTCTTCGGTGCCCTGCTCGTGGTGGCGCTGCGCCGGCGGCGGCTGGTGGAGTTGGGCAGGGCGGCGGCCGCGGCGGTGCTGGTGTGGCTGGCGATCAACCTGCCGGTGATGATCCCGTTCCCGCAGGGGTGGCGCGAGTTCTACCGGCTCAACACCGACCGGCCCGCCAACCCGGAGAGCATCTACGCGGTCCTGCAGACCCTCACCGGCTGGGCCGGCTTCGACGCCGGCCGGGCGGCGGGCGAGGCGCCGGCCACGCTCAACGCGGTCTCGCTGGCGCTCTTCGCGGCGGGCTGCCTGGCCGTCCTCGCGATCGGGCTCACCGCCCCGCGTACGCCGCGCGTGGCACAACTCGCCTTTCTCGTGGTGGCGGTGTTCCTGCTCACCAACAAGGTGTGGAGCCCGCAGTACTCGCTGTGGCTTGTGCCGCTGGCGGTGCTCGCGGTGCCGCGGGCGCGGGTGCTGGTGCCGTGGATGGTGTTCGACGCCCTGCTGTGGGTAGCGCACATGTCGTACTTCCACGGGGTGGCGGACAAGGGCCTCAACGTGGAGTGGTTCCACGCGCTGGTGCTGGTGCGCGACGTGCTGGTGGTGGCGGTGTGCGTGGTGGTGATCGTGGAGATCTTCCGCCCCCACCTCGACCGGGTCCGCATGACCCACCAGCTCACCCCCGGGGGGCCGGACCCGCTGGCGGGCGTGCTCGCCGACCCGGAGGAGCCGCCCGTCCGGCCCCCGGGCGTCCCGGCCGCGACCCGTGAGGAGAGGATGTCCCCATGAGTACCCCCGCGATGATCTGGATGTTCCTGTGCATCCTCGTGGGCTTCGTCTGCATGGTGGTGGGCGCGGGCGGGTACCGGCGGGGGTGGCGACAGCCGGTGTGGATCGGCTGGGTGGTGGCGGCGTTCCTCTTCCTCACCGTGATCCCGGTGGTGCTGGCGCTGACGATCGGCCTGTCCCACGGCTGAGGGCCGCGCCCGCCGCCGTCACCCGCAGAGGTCGAACGGCTCGGTGTCCGGGAAGTGCTGCGCCCACTCGTCGGCGGTGAGCTGGACGCCGCCGGAGCAGGCCTCGTCCACGACTCGGTCCACGTCGAGCTGCCACTGCCAGAGGGCGCCCTCGACGCCCACGGCGACCAGCCCGTCGGTCGGGGTGGCGATCCGCCCCTGGTAGAGCAGGGGGTCGGTGGTGGATCCGAGGACGGCCCACGGGGTCGGCTCGGCGGGGTCGGAGACGTCCACGACGCTCACCTGACCGGTGCTCGCGGTGAGGACGAGCCGGGCGTCGTCGGCGGAGAACGCGGTCCAGTAGACCTCGCCGGCGGGCGCGGTGAAGGAGGACAGCTCGCGCGGGGCGGCGGGGTCGGCCACGTCCCAGATCCGGACCACCTTGTCGCCGCCGGCGGTGGCGAGCAGCGGGGAGTGGTGGGCGTAGCCGGCGGAGGGGGAGGCCCCGATGCCGGTGGTGAGCCGGTGCGCCTCGGTGGGCCGGTCGGGGTCGGTGGTGTCGAACACGACGGTGGTGGGCCCGAGGGTGGGCACGACGAGCTGCCGGGAGTCGGCGGAGAACTCGGCGACGACGCACGGGTCGGGCAGCGGGACGCTCACCCGGAGGCGGGGCCGGCGCGGGTCGGTGACGTCGACGAGCCCGAGGGAGCGGCTGGTGTCGCTGCACACGGCGAGGGTGCGGCCGTCGGGGCTCAGGGGGGTGGCGACGACGACGCCGTCGGTCACGGGAAGGGAGGCCGCCGCGCGGGTGCGCGGACCGAACGGGGCCGTGAAGACCTGGATGCCGCCGTCGGCGAGTCCGGCGTAGACGGCCCGCCCGTCGGGCGACATGGCCACCGAGCCGCTGAACCGGGTGTCCGCGTCGGGGATCACCCGCCCGGTCTCCACCGGGACGGTGCCGGTGGTGTCGACGACGGTGTGGTGCAGCTCGGCGGCGGTGACGCCGAGGACGCCGACGGTCCGGTCGGCGGACGAGGCGGTCTGGAAGATCGAGTTGGTCTCCGACGCCGCGCCGAGGCGGTCGAGGGACCAGACGCGGGCCAGGCCGTCGACCGAGTGGGTGAGGAGCCGGTCCCCGCCGAGGAAGCGCGCGCTGGTGCCGACCTGGGAGGCGGGGAGGTCGACGAGCGTCGCGCCGTCGGGGCCGTGGACACGGAGCTGCTCGTCGGTGCCGGCCGCGGCGAGCCGGCCGCGGGCGTCGTAGGAGACGTCGGCGACGTAGGCGTTCCACCCGCGCAGGGCGGGCAGGGGGCGGGCGGCGCGGAGGCCGTCGTCGGTCAGCGACCACCGGTGGATGCTGCGGTCGGTGGTGCCGGCGGCGACCCGGGTGCCGTCGGGGGACACGGCCACCGACAGCGGGATCGCGTTGGGCCCCGTGCCGAGCGTGGGCCCGGGGCGCGCGTCGCCGGCGGCCCCGGCGTCGAGGAGGGACTTGACGCCCACGGTCCGGTTGCCCAGCAGGAGGGTGGTGGAGTCGGGCAGCCAGGCCAGAGACTCGACGGGCTTGGCCTCCTCGGTGCCGGCGTCCGGGGCGGCGGGCC
>DUTZ01000400.1 GCA_012841845.1 Actinomycetales bacterium
CGCCCCCGCCGCTGGACGCGCTCCGCGCGGTGCTCGCGCGCGGCGGGATCGTCTGCCTGCTGGGGGAGCGCGACCTGCGCCGGACGGGTGTGCCCGTGACCTTCTTCGGTGAGCCCACGCGCATGCCCGCGGGCCCCGCACGCCTCGCCGTGGAGACCGGCGCCCCGCTGCTCTACGCCGAGTTCTGGTACCCGGACGCCACGTCGATGCGGGTGCGGGTCCACCCGCCGATCGACGTCTCCGGCGGGATCGAGGCCGGGACCCAGGCGATGGCCGACGCCTTCGCCGAGGGGATCGCCCGCCACCCGGCCGACTGGCACATGCTCCAGCCGCTGTGGCTCGCGGACCTCCCGGCCGAGCGGCGCGCCCGGATCGAGGACTGATCCCGCGTGCGCGTCGGCATGATCTGCCCCTACTCCTTCGACGCCCCGGGCGGCGTCCAGGCCCACGTCGTGGACCTGGCCCGGGAGCTACGCCGCCGCGGGCACACGGTCCGCGTCCTCGCTCCCGGGCGCCCGGAGAACGCGCCGATCGACGGGATGACGCTCACCGGCCCCGGCGTGCCCATCCCGTACAACGGTTCGGTGGCCCGCCTGAGCTTCGGGCCCGCCACCTGGCGGGCCACGCGGCGGTGGTTGCGCAGCGAACCCCTGGACGTGCTGCACATCCACGAGCCGAACGCCCCCGGGGTGGGCATGTTCGCCCTCGCGATGTCCACCGGGCCGATCGCGGCCACCTTCCACACCTCCACCACCAGCTCGGTGCTGCTCGGGACCTTCGACGGCGTCCTGGCGCCCATGCTCGAGAAGATCCGCGGCCGGATCGCCGTCTCCACGCTGGCGAGGCGGTGGCAGATCGAGGCGCTGGGCTCCGACGCGGTGGAGATCCCCAACGGGGTCGACGTGGGAGCCTTCGCCGACGCGGACGCCTCGTCCGAACGCGCGGACGTGCCGACCGTGGCCTTCCTCGGCCGCTACGACGAGCCCCGCAAGGGGATGGACGTGCTCGTGCGCGCCCTGCCCGCCGTCCTGCGCGGGGTTCCCGACCTGCGGCTGCGGATCATGGGCGACGGCGACGAGCGGGCCCTGCGGGCCCGGCTCCCGGAGGGCCTGGACGTGGAGTTCCTCGGCCGGGTCGACGACGCCCGTAAGGCCGCGGTCCTCGCCGCTGCGGACGTGTACTGCGCCCCCAACACCGGGGGCGAGAGCTTCGGGATCGTGCTCGTGGAGGCGATGGCGGCCGGGGCCGCCGTCGTGGCCTCGGACCTCGACGCCTTCCGCCGCGTCCTGAGGGACGGGGAGTGCGGGGAGCTGACCCCGGTCGGCGACGGCGACGCCCTCGCCGACGCGCTGCTGCGCCTGCTGCGCGACGACGCCCGCCGGGCGGCGCTGTGCGAGCGGGCGGCGGAGGCGGTCCGGGAGTACGACTGGCCGGTGGTGGCCGACCGGGTGGTCCGTGTCTACGAGACGATCCGCGGCCACGGGGAGACGATCCGTGTCCGCTGAGTGGCTCGCCCTCGTCGTCGTCCTCGCCGTGGCCGCCGCGGTGGCCCTGCTCGCCGCCTACCTCACGGCCCACCGCCTGGACCGCCTGCACATCCGTACCGACCTCGCCCGCAGTGCCCTCGCGGGGGCGCTGGGGCGGCGCCACGCCGTGGCCTCCGCGGTGGCGCGCGAGCTCGCGGCCCGGGACCCTGCGGGCGCGGACG
>DUTZ01000401.1 GCA_012841845.1 Actinomycetales bacterium
ACGGCGCCGAGGCCGTGTCGCCCGCCGAGCCGGCGCCGACGCCGCGCCCCGCCGAGCGGATCACGCTGGCCTTCGCGGGCGACATCCACTTCGAGCAGCACCTCGCCCCGCTCGCCCGCGACCCGCACTCGCTCGCCGAGCTGCGCGACAGCCTGGGCAGCGCCGACCTGGCGATGGCCAACCTCGAGACCGCGCTCACCGAGCGGGGCAGCCCGTACCCCGGCAAACCGTTCACCTGGCGGGCGCCGGCGAGCGCGCTGCGGGCCGTGGCGGGTGCGGGCGTGGACGTGGTGTCCATGGCCAACAACCACGCCGTCGACTACGGCTCCGTCGGTCTGCAGGACACGCTCGCGGCACGGGCGGCCTCGCCGATCCCGGTGATCGGCATCGGGCGGGACGCCGACGACGCGTTCGCCCCGTGGATCACCGAGGTCCGCGGCGTGACGGTCGCCTTCCTCACCGCCTCGCAGATCGTCGAGGAGACGCTCACCTACAACGCGGCGGGGCCCTCGAAGCCGGGCATCGCCTCCGCGATCCCACGCGACCGGCTCCTGCGCGAGGTCCGGGCGGCCCGCGAGGAGGCCGACGTCGTGGTGGTCTACATGCACATGGGCGCCGAGGGGTACACCTGCCCCGGCGACGCCGCGATCGAGACCGCCGCCGCGCTCGAGGCCGCGGGCGCCGACGTGATCCTGGCCGACCACGCGCACCGCGTCAACGGCGCCGGCTGGGTGGGCGACGCCTACGTCCACTACGGGCTCGGCAACTTCGTCTACTACATGTCCAGCGAGCCCGCCGGGCACACCGGCGTGCTCACGGTGACCGTCGATGTCCCGGCCACGGACGGCTCGGAGGGGCCCGACGCGCCGCGCCCCCGCCCCGACCGGCCGCTGGTCACCGACGCCGACTGGGACGCGATGCTCATCGGCGGCGACGGCATCCCGCGCCGCCAGGACGCCGCCACCACCGCCCGCCTGCAGCAGGCCTTCGAGACCGCCCGCTCCTGCACCCCCGCGAGGGCTACTCCGTAGCCCGGTGTGCGCGTTGTCTTGCTCCCACGAGACAACGCGCACACCGGTGCATCAGCGCTGCTGCTCGATCGGCAGGTACACCCGCCCACCGGCCTCGGCGAACTCGGCGGACTTCTCGGCCATGCCGGCCTCGATCGCCTCGACGGTCTCCAGGCCGTGCTCGGCGGCGTAGTCGCGGATGTCCTGCGAGATCCGCATCGAGCAGAACTTCGGCCCGCACATGGAGCAGAAGTGGGCGGTCTTGGCGGGCTCGGCCGGCAGGGTCTCGTCGTGGTACTCGATCGCCGTGTCCGGGTCCAGCGCGAGCGCGAACTGGTCGCGCCAGCGGAACTCGAACCGGGCCGTGCTCAGGGCGTCGTCGCGGCGCTGCGCGCCGGGGTGCCCCTTGGCCAGGTCGGCCGAGTGCGCGGCGATCTTGTACGTGATGACGCCGGTCTTGACGTCGTCCCGGTTCGGCAGCCCCAGGTGCTCCTTGGGCGTGACGTAGCAGAGCATCGCGGTGCCGGCCTCGGCGATGCGGGCGGCGCCGATCGCCGAGGTGATGTGGTCGTAGCCCGGTGCGATGTCGGTGGCCAGCGGGCCGAGGGTGTAGAACGGCGCCTCCTCGCACCACTGTTCCTCCAGCCGCACGTTCTCCACGATCTTGTCCATGGGCACGTGGCCGGGGCCCTCGATCATCACCTGCACGCCGTGCGACTTGGCGATCCGCGTGAGCTCGCCCAGGGTGCGCAGTTCGGCGAACTGGGCCTCGTCGTTGGCGTCGGCGATCGAGCCGGGGCGCAGGCCGTCGCCCAGCGAGAAGGTCACGTCGTAGCGCGCGAGGATCCGGCACAGCTCGGCAAAACGGGTGTAGAGGAACGACTCCTGGTGATGGGCCAGGCACCAGGCGGCCATGATCGACCCGCCGCGCGAGACGATGCCCGTCACGCGCTTGGCGGCGAGCGGCACGTACCGCAGCAGCACGCCGGCGTGGACGGTCATGTAGTCCACGCCCTGCTCGCACTGCTCGATGATCGTGTCCCGGTACAGCTCCCAGGTGAGCTTGACCGGGTCGCCGTTCACCTTCTCCAGCGCCTGGTAGATCGGCACGGTGCCGATCGGGACGGGGGAGTTGCGCAGGATCCACTCGCGGGTGGCGTGGATGTCCTTGCCCGTGGACAGGTCCATCACGGTGTCGGCGCCCCAGCGGGTGGCCCACACCATCTTCTCGACCTCCTCCGCGATGGAGCTCGTCACCGCCGAGTTGCCGATGTTGGCGTTGACCTTGGTCGCAAAGCGCTTGCCGATGATCATCGGCTCGCTCTCCGGGTGCCGGTGGTTGGCGGGGATCACGGCGCGGCCGGCGGCCACCTCCTCGCGCACCACCTCGGGGTCGAAGCCCTCGCGCGCGGCGACGAACCGCATCTCCGGCGTGATGTGCCCGGCCCGCGCCCACGCGAGCTGGGTCCGGACAGCGGTCGCGTCGCTCTCCGAGGCGGGGGCCGGCTCCGGATACGTCCAGTCGGCCCGGGTCCGCGGCAGGCCCGCGGCCAGGTCGTGGCAGGCCTCGTCGTCGTCGCCCCCGGTCCCCGCGCCGTCGCCCGGGGCCCGGTACCCGGTGTACGGGCCGGAGGTGTCGTACACGTCGAAGGTCGTGCCGTCGGTGAGGTCGATGCGGCGCACGGGGACGCGCAGGACGCCGTCGGGCCCCGCGCCGTCGCACGGCACGTCGAGGTACGCCTTGCGGCTGGAGTGGATGGGGCCGCACGTCACGGAGTCCACGGGCGCGGCGTTGCGCTCGCCGGGGCCTCTGCCGCCGCTGAGCGACTCCAGTTCCTCGGGGCTGACGGTGGGCATGAAGGCGCGACCGCCCTCGGGCATGGTGGTGCTCATGGGGTTTCCTGATCTCCCTACGCCGGTATTACCCGGACAGGTTCGACGGTCGACGGCCCGGCCGGCCGTCCTCTCAGCCCGCGCTCCGAGGCGGGCTCCCGTGTGGATGAAAGGCTATGAAGTTGTGGCGCAGACACTACCCGGCGGCGCGGCGCGGCGGCCCGGGTGCGCGACAATGGGACGCGGGTAGACGGAAGGAGCGAGTGGGATGACGCGGCAGGACGCGGGCCCGGCCGGGGCCGGGGGTTCCGGCGGGAGTGACGACGACGAGGTCAGGCCCTCGAGCCTGGGCGAGCTCATCCGCCGACAGCGCGAACTCGCCGAACTGCCGATGCGGCAGCTCGCGCAGATGGTGGGCATCTCCAACCCGTACCTCTCGCAGATCGAGCGCGGACTGCGGGCGCCGAGCGAGAAGGTGCTCGGGGCGATCGCGGAGAACCTCCAGCTCTCGGCCGACCTGCTGGCCGCGCACACCGGCGATCCGGGGGCGCCGGGCGCCAACCCGGTACACGCGGCGGTCGAGGCCGACCCGGACCTCACGCGGTCGCAGCGGCAGGCGCTGGTCGAGATGTACGAGACGTACCGGGAGGTCACGCGCGCGCGGCGGCGGCGTCCCGGGGCGGGAGGTACGACTCCCGGGGCGGGCGGTACGACTCCCGGGGCGGGCGGGGACCGGGCCGACCTCTAGGGCTGTAGTGGACTCTGCGCCGGGCGCGGGCGGTCTGACGCCCGTCAGGTAGACGGATACTACCCCCGAGCGTGGAGGGTCCCGCATTCGACCCGCCGCTCCCGCGTTTTCGCACCTATCCTCGGTGGGGTATCGGTCGTCCACTCGCTGAGGAGTCACCCATGTCCGCACGCCAGGTGTCGATGAAGGACGTCCCGTCCCTGCAGGGGGAGAGTCTGGGGGTCTCGAGCGCGGTCGAGGTGAGTCAGGAGCGGATCAACCAGTTCGCGGAGGCGACCGGCGACCACCAGTGGATCCACGTCGACGTGGAGAAGGCCAAGGAGTCGCCGTTCGGCGGCACCATCGCCCACGGCTACCTCACGCTCTCGCTGGTCTCGGCGGCGATGTTCGAGCTCATCGAGGTGCCGGACGCCGACCAGATCATCAACTACGGCCTCGACAAGGTCCGCTTCATGTCGCCCGTGCCCGCCGGCTCGTCCATCGAGGCCTCCGCCGTGGTCCGCGCCGTGGACGAGTGCAAGGGCGGCTACCAGGTGACGGTCGACTGCCAGCTGCGCATCCCCGGCGCCGAGCGCCCGGCGTGCGTGGCCGCCATCCTGTTCCGCTACCTCGGCGAGGTCTGACCATGGTGCTGCGCAAGGTCCGCCGTTCCGTCCTGTCCCGCATCGACCCGCTGGGCTGGGGGCCCGCGACGGCGAGCGTGGCGCTGCGCGCCGCGATGAACCCGCTCGGCGTGGTCCGCGCCAACGCCTCCCTCGCCGCCAACCTCGCGCGGATCCCGCTCTCGGCGGCCACGATGTACACCGGCGGCCAGGTCGAGCCGCCGCTGCCGGTCGACGCGCGCGACAAGCGCTTCGCCGACCCCGCCTGGTCGCAGAACCCGGGCTACATGGCGCTGCGGCAGTACTACCTCGCCGTGGCCAAGTACGTCGACGACATGCTCGAGGCCGGCCACGGCGACCCGCTGACCGACGGCAAGGTCAAGCAGATGTCCGACCTCATGCTCGGCGCGCTGGCGCCGACGAGCTTCGTGGCGACCAACCCGGACGCCCTGGTGGAGGCCTACCGCACGGGCGGCCGGAGCCTGGCCAAGGGCGCGCGCTTCGCGGCGTCGGACATGGTCACCCGGGGCGGCCGGCCGGTGAAGGTCGACACCAAGGCGTACACGCTCGGCGAGGACATGGCCTGCACGCCGGGCCAGGTGGTGTTCCGCAACGACCTCATCGAGGTCATGCAGTACGAGCCGCAGACCAAGACGGTGTACGAGACCCCGCTGCTCGTGACCCCGCCGTGGATCAACAAGTACTACATCCTCGACCTGCGCCCGGGGCGCAGCCTCGTGGAGATGGCCATCAAGACCGGCCGCACCGTGTTCGCGATCTCCTACCGCAACCCGGACGGCTCCATGCGCGACCTCGGCATGGACGACTACTACCTCCAGGGCACCTCGGCCGCCCTGGACGTGGTCCAGGAGATCACCGGCGCGGAGAAGGTCGACATCCTGGCGCTCTGCCTGGGTGGGGCGATGACCGCGATGGCCGCGGCCAAGGACGCCCAGGACGGCGTCGACCGGCTCGGCTCCCTCACGCTGCTCAACGCGATGCTCGACTACTCGGAGCCGGGCGAGCTCTCGCTCATGACCGACGGCGCGGCCATCGAGATGATCGAGGAGCGGATGAGCCGCAAGGGCTACCTCTCCCAGAAGGACATGTCGGACCCGTTCGACATGATCCGGGCCAACGACCTCATCTTCAACTACTGGGTCTCCCGGTGGATGAAGGGCGAGGAGCCCACGGCGTTCGACATCCTGGTGTGGAACGACGACTCCACCAAGATGCCCGCCCGCATGCACTCGGAGTACCTGCGCGGCATGTACCGCGACAACCTGCTGTGCAAGGGCGAGTTCGTGCTCGACGGCACCACGCTCGACCTCTCGCAGGTCACCTCCGACTGCTACGTGGTGGGCGCGATCGGCGACCACATCGTCCCCTGGTCCACCTCCTACAAGGCGGTGGCGCTGCTCGGCGGCGACGTCCGGTACGTGCAGTCCAACGGCGGCCACCTCGCCGGTGCCGTGAACCCGCCGTCGTCGCGGACCTGGTTCAAGGCCATCGGCAAGCCGCAGGACGACAACCGCGAGGCCTACCCGGCCACCGCCGCGGAGTTCGAGGAGGTGGCCGAGAAGCACACCGGCGACTCGTGGTGGACCGACTGGAACACGTGGATGAGCTCGCGGGCCGGCAAGAAGGTCGCCCCGCCGGCGATGGGTAGTGAGGCGCACCCGCCGCTGTACCCGGCGCCCGGGAAGTACGTGAAGAACGCCAGGTGATCCCGCGGGCCTTGCCCAAGTTAGCTGTGAGCTGCTAACCTGTTAACTGTCATTCCGACCGTCCACGAAAGGCATCATCATGGCCGACTCCACCAGCAACAAGTCCACCGGCGGCGCCGCCGACAAGGGCGCCGACAAGGGCGCCTTCGACGAGGCCGTCGCCCGCGGCCAGGAGGTCTTCGAGACCACCGAGGCCCGCATCCGCGAGCTCAACGAGCAGATCATCGACGCCGCCAAGAAGACCGGCTCCACCTCGCTCGACACCTACGAGAAGGCCCTGTCGAGCATCCTCGAGTACGAGACCAAGGCGGCCGAGGCCACCCAGATCGACTTCGTCAATGCCGTCACCAAGGCGCACGTCTCCTTTGTCACCGACATGAGCAAGGCGTTCACCGACGCCGCCCGCGAGATGCTCAAGTGACGTCCGGCATCCCCGGGGTCGGCCGCGTGACCCATCGCGCGACCGACCCCTTCGCCGCGTGGTGGC
>DUTZ01000402.1 GCA_012841845.1 Actinomycetales bacterium
GGCGCTGCTGGGGGTCGAGCCCCTCGAGCGCCGCCTCGGTCTGTCCTCCCCTGTCCGTCACGCCCCCATCGTGGCATCCGGGTCGGACAGCGGACCCGCGGGCCTCCCCCGGGAAGAATCCCGGCGGCCGCGGCGTTGGACACCCGTATGAGCGAAGAGACGACCAGCGCCGCCCCGTCCGGCGACCTCACCCTCTACACCACCTCGTGGTGCCCCTTCTGCCGCCGCCTCACGGCGCAGCTCGACGACCGCGGCATCGGGTACACGGAGATCGACGTGGACGCCGACGCCGAGGCCGCCGCGTTCGTCGAGAGCGTCAACGGCGGCGACCGCGTGGTCCCCACCGTCCTCTACTCCGACGGCACCACCGCGACCAACCCGTTCGCCACGCAGGTCCGGGACAAGCTCGCCGAGCTCGCCGGGGCCTGACCGCCCGCGGGGCGCTCAGAGGCGCCAGTCGGTGCTCATCGCGTCGTCGGCGTCCACCGCCGCCACCCACGAGCGGAGCATGCCGTGCGCGATGGACACCGGGCCGGGCACCCGCAGGTCGCCCTCCCCGCGGAACGCGGCGCGGACCTCCTCCACGTCGAACCACCGGGCGTCGCTGATCTCCTCGTCCTCGAGGATCACCGGCGCGTCCGGGTCGCCGATCGCGTGGAAGCCCACCATGAGCGAGCGCGGGAACGGCCACGGCTGGCTCCCCAGGTAGCGGACGTGGTCCACGACCACGCCGACCTCCTCGGCCACCTCGCGCCGCACGCAGCCCTCGAGGGACTCGCCGGCCTCGACGAAGCCCGCGACGAGGGAGAACATCCGCTCGGGCCAGATCGGCTGGCGCGCCAGGAGGACCCGCCGCCAGCCGTCGTGGACCAGGCAGATGACGGCCGGGTCGGTCCGCGGGTACTCGAGGTCGCCGTGGAACGGGTCCGCCCCCGCCCAGCCCGCGTGCTCGCGGCGCGGATGGTGCTCCGGCGCGCGGGCCCGGACCGTCTCCCGGTGCCAGCCCACGAGCGCGACGGCCTCGGCCGCCAGCGACGCGTCACCCTCCGCGAGGTCCGCGCCGCACGCCCGCAGGTCCAGCACGTCCGCGTCGCCGACCAGCTCCTCCACCGTCAGCGCCCAGAGGTGCCGGCCGTCGCCGGCGCGGCCGAGGAAGACCGCGTGGTGGAGCGGCTCCTCGGCGAGGTCGAAGGCCGGCTCGAACTGGATGCGCCGCCGCCCGTCGGGCGCCACCGAGGTGGCGAACCGGCCGCGGGGGTCGATCCGCACGACGAGCGCGGAGACCCACCCCTCGACGAGTGCGGCCCGGTCCTGCCGCAGTGCCGCGGCGCGGTCCGGCGCCGACCGGGACAGCAGCGGTTCCGAGTCGAGGCTGAAGTCCAACGGCATCGAGGGGGCCTCCCGGGCGGGTACGGACGACGGGGTGACGTGGATCATGGTCCAGCCTACCGACGTCCCGCCACCGGTCCGGCGGGCTCGTCCTAGCCGCTGACCATCTTGATGTAGAGCAGCCGGTCCCCCGCCTCCAGCGCGTCGGCCTCGGGCTCGTTGACCTTGATGAGCTGGCCCTTGCGGACCACCCCCAGCACGAGTTCGGCGAGGTGGCGCGGCGAGCCCCCGACCTCGGACTCCTCGACCCGCCGCTCGGCGATGGAGAAGCCCTCGTCCGGCGTGAGCAGGTCCTCCATCATCCCCACGACGGTCGGGGTGATGGTGGCCAGCCCGAGGAGGCGGCCCGCGGTCTCGGCGGAGACCACCACCGAGTCCGCCCCGGACTGCTTGAGCAGGTGGGTGTTGTCCGACTCGCGGACCGTGGCGACGATCTTGGCGTTGGGGGCGAGTTCGCGCGCGGTGAGCGTGACGAGCACCGAGGTGTCGTCGGAGTTGGTGGCCACCACGACCGACCGGGCGCGGGTCACGCCGGCCAGCTTGAGCACGTCGGAGCGGGTGGCGGAGCCGTGGACCGTGACGAGGCCGCGGGTCGCGGCCGACTTGAGGGCCTGGGGGTCGGTGTCGACGACGACGATGTCGCCGGGGTCGATCTCGTCGGCGAGCATCGCGGCGACCGCCGACCGGCCCTTGGTGCCGTAGCCGACGACGACGGTGTGGTTGCGCACGACGCTCCTCCAACGCTGGATCTTGAAAGCCTGACGGGACTGCTCGGTGAGCACGGACAGGGTCGTGCCGACGAGCAGGATGAGGAACACCACGCGCAGCGGCGTGATGACGAGGGTGTTGAGGATCCGCGCCTGCTGGGTGTACGGGGTGATGTCGCCGTAGCCGGTGGTCGAGAGCGACACGGTGGCGTAGTAGACGGCGTCGACAATCGTCAGCGTGCCGTCGGGTCCGCCGCCCCCCTTGTAACCGCCGCGGTCCAGGTAGACGACGAGCGCGGCCAGGAGCAGGGCGCCGACGGCCATGAGCACGCGCTTGCCGATGAGCCACCACGGGCTCTCGGTGTCCTCGGGGATGCTCACCACGCCCACGAGGACGTGGTCGGGGCTCTTGTCGAGCGAGTCGTCGTCCCGGAACCGGGACACGAGGCGCCGCCTGTTCGTCACGCGCACCATCGTCGCCTATCCGGGTCCGCCGGACAACAACCCACCCCGGTCTCCGTCGCCCGGGGTGCCGCCGCCCGAGAGGACGCGCTGGAGGGCCTGGGCGTCCGGCAGGTCGGCCGGTTCCACGGTGCGCCCGGAACGGACGTAGTGAAACGCGGCCCGCACCCGGTCGACCGGGACGGTCCGCCCCTCCCGCGCGGAGACGACGCGCGCCCACGCGTACCGGTACACGGCGAGCTGCAGCGCGACCGCCGGCATCTCCGTGCGGGTGGGCACCCGCCCGGTCTTCCAGTCCACGACGATCCAGCCGTCGCCGTCGGCGAAGACCGCGTCCATCCGGCCGCGCAGGAGGTGGTCGCCGAGACCCACCTCGAACGGCACCTCGACGGCCTCCGGGGTGAGCCGCGCCCAGCGGGAGGACTCGAAGGCCTCCTGCAGGGCGGTGAGGTCGGCTTCGGACAGCCCGTCGTCGGCCCCCTGGTCGCCGGCGCCGGGCAGGTCGTCGATGTCGAGCAGGTGGGTGGCGCCGAAGCGGTGCTCGAGCCAGGCGTGGAAGCGGGTGCCGCGGCGGGCGAAGCGGTCGGGCCGGAACGGGACGGGCCGGCGCAGGCGGTCGGCGAACGCGTCGGGGTCCGAGGCCAGGGCCACCACCTCGCCGGCGGTGACGCGGCGGGGCAACGTGATCTCCGCGTGCCGCTCGGCGGCCCGCC
>DUTZ01000403.1 GCA_012841845.1 Actinomycetales bacterium
CCCTGCGCGACCCGGCGCAACGCCGCGCCTTCGTGCCGCGGCTGCTCGCCGACCAGGCCCCGCGACTCCCGGAGCGCCGGCTCCGGGCCGACGGGGCGGCGGCGGTCGAGGAGATGCTCCGCGCCCGCTCCGGCCCCGCCTGGCCGGACACCGACGACTTCCGCGAGACCGCGGACCTGCTGCGGCGCGCCATGCTCATCCCCAAGGTGGCGCACCTGTCGCTGGAGAGCCGGCGCTGGATGGTCCGCAGCCAGTTCCGCCCCGACGGCCGCGACTTCCGCCGCACCGTCGCGCGCGTCCTCGAGCAGCCGGTGCTGGGGATCAGCGGCGCCGAGGACCGGTTCATCCTGCCGTCCACCCTCGCGGCCTCGCGCCCCTGGTCGCGTCACTTCGACACGGCGCTGGTGCCCGGCGCGGGGCACTACCCGGCGATGGAGGCCCCGACGGCGACGTCGCGGCTCGTCGTGGACTTCGCCCGCCGGGTCTGACGCCCCCGGCCCGTCTCGGGCCCGTCTCTCAGCGTCCCCGCTCGACCCGCCCAGGCCCCCAGCCACACCGCCTTTCCCCCACACCGCGTTTCCGGCCCTCCGGGGTTTCGCTCACTCGCCCACCACACCGGCCGCCCTGGTCACGGAGAACCCCTGCTCGCACCCTCCATCGGACTACGCCGCGCCCGGCTCGGCCACTCGAGGACGCCTCCTGTGAGCGAAAAGCCCGAGGAAGCCTGCGCGAACGACTTCGCCCCGGAGAAATCGCGCCGGCCAGGCACACAATTCGCTCACTCGTCCGGGTTTCTCGGCGCCGCACCTCCCCGCACGGGCCCGCGACCCGGGACACATGAGGCCGAGGAGGCTGGTGATGCCGGTGGGACGACGCACGTGAGAACTCGGCGTGCGCGAGTGAGCGAATCCCCAGAGCCTCCCGCACGCGAGACCCGGCCCCGCCGGCTCCGAGCGACGAGGCGCGGTGCCGGCCGTTACCGCGCGCCGACGCAGTTGCCGGTGGAGACCGCGCCGTCGGCGTCCACGGCCGCCTCGAGCTGGGGCAGCACCTGCTCCACGGTGAGCGCGTAGCCGGTGTCCGCGGTGTCCATGGCGGCGCCGAACACCACGCCCACGACCTGCCCGTCCGGGGTGAGCAGCGGGCCGCCGGAGTTCCCCTCGCGGACGGTGCCGCGCAGGATGTAGACCTCGCGCTCGACGGTCTGCTCGCGGTAGATGTCGGGGCCGCGCAGGGTCACCCGCTCGCGGATGCGCGCCGCGTCGGGCCGGTAGGGGCCGTTGCCCGGGAAGCCCACGACGATCGCGTCGTCGCCGGTCCGGGCCCGCTCGGGGGCGAAGGGCAGCGGCGCGGCCTGCAGGCCCGGGACGCGCAGCACCGCGATGTCCACGCCCGAGTCGTAGACCACCACCTGGGCGTCGAGCTCGCCGTCCACGGTCTCCACCCGGACCGAGTCCGTGCCGGCCACGACGTGGGCGTTGGTCATGACGAGCCCGGGGGCCGCCACGAAGCCGGACCCCTCGAGGGCGCGGCTGCACGACTCGGCGCGGCCGAGGATCTTGAGCACCGACGGCCGCACCGCGTTGACCACCTCCGACCCGGCGAGCACCGGGTCCGGCGGCGGCACCTCCTGCATGGGGGTCGTACCGAAGGGCCCCAGGATGTCGGGGAAGCCGGTGGTGCCGAGCACCGAGGTGAACGCCGCCGGGATCTTGTGCAGCTGGTCGGGCGCCACCTCGTCGATCTTGGCCAGCACCGTGGACCCGCGCACCGTCTTGCCCAGCCCCGGCCCCTCCTGGGCCGCCACCGGGATGGCCACGAGCCACGCCACGAGCAGCACGGCCGCGGCCTGGAACCCGGCGCCGAGGGTGCTGTCGACGAGCCGGACGCCCGTGCCGTTGAGGTAGCGGCGGGCGGCGCGCCCGATGGTGACGCCGGCGATCTGGCCGATCGTCACCATCACCGCCACCACCGCCAGGCCCGCCATGAGCCGGCCCACCGGGGCGTCGATCTCGCGGACGAGGTGCGGCGCCACGAGCAGGCCCGAGGTGGCGCCGATGCCCACGCCGAGCAGCGCGAAACCCGAGGCCGCCGCGCCGTTGATCCACCCGGAGATGGCGGCCGCGGCGGCCAGCGCGAACAGCGCGAGGTCCAGCCACTGCGAGCCCGTCACCGGTATCCCCGCCTCGGGTCGTCCGCCGGCAGGTCCAGCGGCTCCTCGTCGCGGTGGCCCGAGCGCACGCCGGGGACCCCGGCGACGGTGCGGTCGGCGATCGCGTCGGCGTGGTCCGCCTCGCGGCGCGCCTCCTCGGCGGACATGCGGTAGCGCTCCCCGTTGGCGGAGGCGGCCAGCGTGGACTCGAGGTCGCGGACGTCGTCGGTGTCCCAGTCCAGGTCCCAGCCGGCGGAGTGGAACATCGCGGCGAGGATGCCGGCGGTGAAGCCCCACAGGACCAGGTCGTCGAGGTGGAACGCCGGGCCGGTCCAGCCGGTGGTGTGGCGGAGCAGGAAGCGGTTGGCCGGGTCGAGGAGCTGGCTCACCGGCACCGTCATCACCCGGGACGTCTCCGCCGGGTCCACCACGTCGACCTCCATGGGCTCGCGCCAGTAGCCCAGCACCGGCGCCACGGAGAAGTTGGACACGGGGATGTACAGCTCGGGCAGCACCGCGAGCACGTCCACGCCGTCGCGCTCGAGCCCGGTCTCCTCCCAGGCCTCCCGCAGCGCGGCCTCGACGGGCCCGCTGTCCTCGGGGTCCACGCCGCCGCCGGGGAAGGACACCTGGCCGGAGTGGTTGCGCAGCGTCGGGGCGCGGTGGGTGAGCAGGACCCGCGCGTCCTCCGGCGGCCGCGGGCCGGGGTCGGTGGACGAGCCGGAGAACAGCACGAGCACGGCCGCGTCGCGGTGCGGGCGGCCCACCTCGTTGGGGCCGCGGTCCTCGGGCGGGCGCCGGCGGGGCAGCAGGCCGTCGAAGCTGCCGTCGGTGCACGCCGCCATGAGCGGGTCCATCCAGCCGGGGTGGGGCACGCCGGTCACGTCGCCGGGCCGCGGAGCGTGGGTCACGCCGTCACCCCCAGGTGCTCGGACACGGCGTCGAGGATCTCCTGCTCGGTGTCCATCGGCTCGATGAGCACCCGCGCCACGCTGCCGTCCTCGCGGACCAGCACGGTGAGCGGCAGCACCGGCGGCGCGCCGAGCAGCGTGGGCAGCTCCTCGTCCTGGTCGGACACGGAGATGAGCTCGTCGATCCCGAGCGCGGCCAACGTGTCCAGGCCCTTGGTCTCGGACGGGTCGGTGTGGCTGATCACCACGCGGACGCTGTCGCCGAGCGTGGCCTGCGCGGCCTGGAGGGCGGGCAGCTCGCGGCGGCACGGCTCGCACCAGTAGGCCCACAGGTTGACGAGCATCGGCTTCCCGGCCTGGATCTTGCCGAGCATGGTGGTGGTGCCGTCGTCCATGCACCGGACCATGAACCCGGCCACGGGGCCGTCGGTCGTCGCGGCGGCGGCCCGGTCGCGGCACTCGGGGAGCCCGGAGGCCTCGCGCGCCTCGGGCTCGAGGGTCGTGTGCGGCTCGTCGGTGGGCGGGGCACCCACCGGCGGCGCGGTGGGGGTC
>DUTZ01000024.1 GCA_012841845.1 Actinomycetales bacterium
GCCGTCCGGGAGCGCGGCGCGGAGCCGGTCCAGCGCCTCGGGTCGGGAGTCCGCCACGACGGCCTCGGCGCCGAGGGCGTCGAGGATCCGGACGGCGCCCGGGCCGGACACCCCCGCGCCCAGGACGAGGACCCGCGTGCCCGCGAGCGCGCGGACGTCGGGCCCCCGGGCCCCGGTGGTCTGCCGCGTCATGCCGGTCATCCCGTCGAGTTGGCGAGCCAGTCGCCGTAGAACAGGGCGATGGACAGGCCGCAGGAGATCGCACTGATGAGCCAGAAGCGGATGGTCACCGTGGTCTCCTTCCACCCGCCGTTCTCGAAGTGGTGGTGGATCGGCGTCATCCGGAACGGCCGCCGGCCGGTGGTCCGGAACGCGACGACCTGGATGACCACCGAGACGAACTCGATGATGAACAGGGCGCCCACGACCACCATGAGCAGCTCGGTGTGCGAGACCACCGACACGCCGGCCACGAGGCCGCCGAGGAACATCGAGCCGGTGTCGCCCATGAAGATCTTGGCGGGCGCGGCGTTCCACCAGAGGAAGCCCAGGCAGGCGCCGAGCGCGGCCGAGCACAGCACGGCGATGTCCAGCGGGTCGCGCACCTGGTAGCAGCCGGACAGGTCCACCTCCGTGTTGCTGGAGAAGCACGAGTACCGGAACTGCCAGAAGCTGAAGATGACGTAGGTGCCCATCACCATGGCCACGGAGCCGGCGGCCAGGCCGTCCAGCCCGTCCGTGAAGTTGACGGCGTTGGACCAGACAAAGACGAGGGCGACGATGAAGATCAGGAAGACGACGACCGGGAAGGTCACCGCGACGAAGTCGCGGATGTAGCTCAGCGAGGTGCTCGCCGGCGTGAGCCCGTCGGAGTTGCGGAAGCCCAGGACGAGCACGGCGAAGGCGAGCGCGGCGGCCACCTGGCCGACGGTCTTGGAGACGATGCCCAGACCCTTGTTGTGGCGCTTGAACACCTTGAGCCCGTCGTCGACGGTGCCCACCACGGCGAGCCCGGTGGCGAGCCCGAGCACGAGCAGGCCGGAGGCGGTGAACCCGCCGCCGCCCACCGTGAACTGGCCGACCAGCCCGGCCGCGACGTAGGCGAGCCACACCGCCACCACGATCGCGAGCCCGCCCATCGTCGGGGTGCCGGACTTGCTCAGGTGGGACTTGGGGCCCTCGATCCGGATCTCCTGACCGAACCCGCGGCGCCGGAAGTACAGGATGAGGACGGGCGTGAGGAAGATGCTCACGACGAACGCCACGACTCCCGCGACGATGATCTGGGTCACTTGCTGTTCTCCTCACCACGCGCCTCGAGCAGGTGCTCGGCGACGCTCCACAATCCCACGGCCTGCGAGGCCTTGACCAGCACGAGGTCCCCCGGCTGCACCCGCTCGTCGAGGAGGGCGACGGCCTCGTCGATGCCGGCGACGTGGTCGGCCTCGCTGCCCCACGACCCCTCCTGGATCGCGCCCTGGAACAGCGCGCGCTGCGGGCGGCCGTGCCCCACCACCACGAGCTGCGAGATGTCCAGGCGCACCAGGAAGCGGCCGACGAGGTCGTGCTCGATCACCGCGTCCTCCCCCAGCTCCGCCATCTCGCCGAGCACGGCCCAGGTGCGGCGGTGGCCCCCGCCCGCGCGCGCCATGAGCGCGAGCGACTTGAGCGCGGCCCGCATCGAGTCGGGGTTGGCGTTGTACGAGTCGTTGATCACCGTGACGCCGTCGGCGGTCACGCGCACGTCCATGCGCCGCTGGGAGGCGGCGGTGGCCGTGCCCAGCGCGGCCGCGACGGCCGCCACGTCCATGCCGCAGGCCAGGCCGACGGCCGCCGCGGACAGGGCGTTGCCCACCTGGTGTTCGCCGTGGACGCAC
>DUTZ01000404.1 GCA_012841845.1 Actinomycetales bacterium
CGCCCGCCGAGCTGTGGGAGGTGGCCGGTCACACCACGCGGGACGCCGGGACCGGGCGGGAGCGCCCGGCGACGGTCGGGATCATCGGCACCGTCACCCGCTCCTTCTGCGCGGCCTGCGACCGCACCCGCCTCACCGCCGAGGGCACGGTGCGCTCGTGCCTGTTCGGCGACGACGAGACCGACGTCCTCGGCGTGCTCCGCTCGGGCGCGGGCGACGCGGCGGTCGCGCAGGCGTGGCGGGCGGCGATGTGGGGCAAGCAGGCGGGCCACGGGATCGGCGGCACCCGCTTCGCACGGCCGCGCCGCTCGATGGGCGCGATCGGCGGCTGACCCGCGATCGGCGGTTGACCCGCGATCGGCGGCTGACCCGCGACCGGGGCGTGCCGGAGTCATCCGTTCGGAGGATGCCCCCGCCCGCCGCACCGGGTTACAGTCGAGACCGTGAGCGGCACCCCGAGAGTGATCAGCGTCGGCTACTACGCCGCGGCGGAGGACGCCGCGGGCACGGCCCGCGAGCGGCTCCACACCGACGCGTCGACGGTCGGCGAGCTGGCCCGCGAGATCTGCGAGCGCCACGGCGAGCCGCTGGCCAGCATCGTCACGGTGTCGTCGTTCCTCCTCGGCGACGAGACGACCCGGGACCCGTCGGCGCCGCTCGGGCCGGCCACCGCCGTCGACGTGCTGCCGCCGTTCGCCGGGGGGTGAGGCGGTGGGCCGGCGCTCCCTGCTCGCCGCGGTGGCCGCGACCACCGCGGCGTTGCTGTCCGCGTGTACCGCGGCCGAGCAGCCGGACCCCGAGACGCCGGCCACGGAGATCGGCGTCGCGGCGGGCGTCTCGCTGAGCGGGGTGTTCGCCGAGCTCGCCGAGGAGTTCGAGGCCGAGAACCCCGGCACCCGCGTCCGGCTGGAGCTGGGCCGTTCGGTCGACCTGGCCCGCGGGATGGGGGACCGGGACGACATCCACGTCTTCGCCGCCACCGGGCAGACGGCGATGGGCATCGCGGTCGACGCCGGGGCGGCCGCCGACCCGCGCGTCTTCGCCCGCAACCTCGTGGTGCTCGCCGTCCCGGCCGGCAACCACGCGGCGGTGGAGGGGCTGGCGGACCTCGCGCGCCCGGAGCTCCGCGTGGGCCTGTGCATCATGGACGGCCCGTGCGGACGCGCCTCCGCGGCACTCCTCGCGGAGGCGGCGGTCGGGGCGGACGTCGACGAGCGGGTCTCCGACTCGCCCACCCTCACCGAGCGGCTCGCCGGCAACACGCTCGACGCGGGGATCGTCTTCCGCACCGACGTGGCGGCCTCGCGCGGCTGGGTCGAGGAGGTTCAGGCCGACGACGACGCCGGCCTGCGCGCCCGCCTGCCGGACGTGGGGATCACCGACTACCTGCTCGCGGACGGGCCGGCCGCGCTGGGGGAGTCCGCCGACGACGCCGAGCTCACCGCGGCCGCCGCCTTCCGCGACCTCGTGGCGTCGGACCGGGGTCGCCGCGCACTGGTGGAGGCCGGGTTCGTGCCGCTCGGGGAATAGGTGACGACGACGAGGCGGCCACCCGCCCCCGGAAAATATGCCACGGGGATGCGCATTAACCCCGCTTCCTAGACTCGGTCGCATGGAGAAGGCGCCTGCCCGCCGCTCCGCGAGCGCGCGGGGCTCGTGGCACCGCCGGGCCACCAAGCCCGTGCTGTGGTGGATGATCGCGCTCGTGGTCCTGGGCGTGGTCCACCGGTGGGTGCCGGCCGCGACGTGGGCGATCGTCCACTTCTTCACCCTCGGCCTGCTCACCAACTCGGTCCTCGTGTGGGGCCAGCACTTCGCCGAGACGCTGCTGCGCGCCCGCCTGCCCGAGGAGGCCCGGCGGCTCCAGGTGCGCCGCATCTACCTGCTCAACGCCGGGATCGTGGTGCTGGCGGCGGGGATGATCGCCGCCTGGTCGCCGGCCGTGATCGCGGGCGCCGCCGTGGTGGGCGGCGCGGTCGCCTGGTTCGCGGCGGACCTCGTGCGGCAGATCCGCGCGGCCCTGCCGGGCCGGTTCACCCCGGTGGTGCGCTTCTACCCGGTGGCGGCGATGTTCCTGCCCGCGGGCGCGATCGCCGGCGGCTTCCTGGGCGTGGGGGTCCCCGAGGTGTGGGCCGACCGGCTGCTCGTGGTCCACCTCGTCGTCAACGTCCTGGGCTTCGTGGGGATCACGGTCCTGACCACCCTGGTCACCTTCTGGGCCACCGTGCTGCGTACTCCCATGGCGGAGGGGCAGGACACCGCCGCGGTCCGCGCGCTCACCGTGATGACCGGCGCGCTCGTCGCCGCCGCCGCGGCCGCGCTCGCCGGGCTGCACCTCGTCACGGC
>DUTZ01000405.1 GCA_012841845.1 Actinomycetales bacterium
AGCGCGGAGCCGGCCGAGGCAGCGGAGACCGCGGCGCCCGCGGCCACCGCGAGGACCGCGGCACGGCCACGCAGCGCGTGGGGCGGGGCGGGGACACGATGCCGGCCGGTGCCGGAGGAGCCACGGGCAGGAATGACGACGGGGGTCGCGCTACCACCCTGATGCGACTCGTTCACCGTTGTCGTTTCCCCTCTGATCTCCGGTCGTGACCTTTTCGTGACTAAGACTTCGTCCAAGGTAACGGACCGGCAACGGTGCCGCAAGGTGAACGGCGGGGGAACCGGACAGGTCTGTCCGGCGCGCTGTGACGGGTGTGGATGGTGTTCCCACCTGGGTCGATAGATGCTGTTGTGGCAGCGTTTCGTCCGCCCGGAGCGCGCCGCTGCTGTGACGCAACGCACAAGACTACCCCCGGAGTGGGACGGGCGACACAGTCGGCGCCTAGTATGAGGCTCGACTCGGCTTTGAACCAGGGCCGGGCGAATCTACCCACGTCTAGATGGTGAGCTGATGGACCTCTTTGAATACCAGGCAAAGGCTCTCTTCGGTAAGCACGACGTCCCCACCACCCCGGGGCGCGTCGCGGACACCGCGGAGGAAGCCGAGAAGATCGCCGCCGAGATCGGTAAGCCGGTCGTCGTCAAGGCGCAGGTGAAGGTCGGCGGCCGCGGGAAGGCCGGCGGCGTCAAGCTGGCCGACGACCCGGCCGAGGCCAAGAAGCACGCGGAGGACATCCTCGGCCTGGACATCAAGGGTCACGTCGTCAAGCGTCTGCTGGTCGCCGAGGCCAGCGACATCGCGGAGGAGTACTACATCTCCTTCCTGCTCGACCGCGCCAACCGCAACTACCTGGCCATGTGCTCGGTCGAGGGCGGCGTCGAGATCGAGCAGGTCGCCGAGGAGACCCCGGACCGCCTCGCCCGGATCAACATCGACCCGACCGTCGGCGTGGACGAGGCCAAGGCCCGCGAGATCGCGGCCGCCGGCCACCTGCCCGAGGAGGTGCTGGACGCGGCCGCCGTGACCATCGCCAAGCTCTACGAGGTGTTCATCGCCGAGGACGCCACCCTCGTCGAGGTCAACCCGCTCGTCCGCACGCCGGACGACCAGATCCTCGCGCTCGACGGCAAGGTCACGCTCGACGAGAACGCCGAGTTCCGTCACAAGGAGTCCTTCGAGGACTTCTCCGACGCGGGCACCACCGACCCGCTGGAGCTCAAGGCCAAGGAGAACGACCTCAACTACGTCAAGCTCGACGGCCAGGTCGGCATCATCGGCAACGGTGCCGGTCTCGTGATGTCCACCCTCGACGTCGTGGCCTACGCGGGCGAGCAGTACGGCGTCGGCCCGGCCAACTTCCTCGACATCGGCGGCGGCGCCTCGGCCGAGGTCATGGCCAACGGCCTCGACGTGATCCTCGGTGACGAGCAGGTCAAGAGCGTCTTCGTCAACGTCTTCGGCGGCATCACCGCGTGCGACGCGGTCGCCAACGGCATCGTCAAGGCCCTCGAGATCCTGGGCGACGAGGCCAACAAGCCGCTCGTCGTCCGCCTCGACGGCAACAACGTCGAGGAGGGTCGCAAGATCCTCGCCGACGCGAACCACCCGCTCGTGACCCTGGCCGAGAACATGGACTCCGGGGCCGACAAGGCCGCCGAGCTGGCCTCCAAGTAAGGAAGAGAAGGAACCACCAGACATGTCGATCTTCCTCAACAAGGACAGCAAGGTCATCGTCCAGGGCATCACCGGCGGCGAGGGCACCAAGCACACCGCCCGCATGCTCGCGGCCGGCACCCAGGTCGTCGGCGGCGTCAACGCTCGCAAGGCCGGCACCACGGTCGCCCACAAGGACAAGGACGGCAACGACGTCGAGCTCCCCGTCTTCGGCTCGGTCGCCGAGGCGATGAAGGAGACCGGCGCCGACGTGACGATCCTCTTCGTCCCGCCGCCGTTCACCAAGGACGCCATCATCGAGGCCGTGGACGCGGAGATCCCGCTCGCCGTGGTCATCACCGAGGGCGCCCCGGTGCTTGACACCGCCACCGCGTGGAACTACAACCTCGCCAAGGGCAACAAGACCCGGATCATCGGCCCCAACTGCCCCGGCGTCATCACCCCCGGTGAGTCGCTCGTCGGCATCACCCCGGCGAACATCGCCGGCAAGGGCCCGGTCGGCCTCGTCTCCAAGTCGGGCACGCTGACCTACCAGATGATGTACGAGCTGTCCGACTACGGCTTCTCGACCGCCATCGGCATCGGCGGCGACCCGATCATCGGCACCACGCACATCGACTGCATCGAGGCCTTCGAGAACGACCCGGAGACCAAGGTCATCGTGATGATCGGCGAGATCGGTGGCGACGCCGAGGAGCGCGCGGCCGACTACATCAAGGCCAACGTCACCAAGCCGGTCGTCGGCTACGTCGCCGGCTTCACCGCCCCCGAGGGCAAGACCATGGGCCACGCCGGCGCCATCGTCTCCGGCTCCGCGGGCACCGCGCAGGCCAAGAAGGAGGCCCTCGAGGCCGCGGGCGTCAAGGTCGGCAAGACGCCGTCCGAGACCGCCCAGCTCGCCAAGGAGATCCTCGACGCGATGTGATCCGGCCGGGCGCGGCGCCCCCGTGGTGCCGTCGGCCCGCCCGTCACGGACCGTTCCGCGACCCCCGTCGTCCTCAGGATGGCGGGGGTCGCGGCGTGCCGGGGGCGCCGCGGGCGAGGCTCTCTCTACGGTGGCAGGGTGAGTCCCCAACGCGTCATCCGGCCCGCCGCCCGGCGGTCGCCCGCGGGCGCACGTCCGCTGCTGTGGACGGCCGCCGCCGCGGCGCTCCCCGTCGTCGTCACCGTCCTCGTGCTCACCGCGGTCACGCTGGGCGTCCTGGTCTTCGCGGCGAGCGGGTTCGACGCCCTGTTCCCGGTGGTCGGCGTCGAGTGGCTCGTGGTCAACCGGGTTCCGCTGACGATCGACGACGTCGAGCTCGGCTTCCTCCCGCTGCTGCCGCCGCTGCTGTACGTGGCGATGCTCGCCCGCCAGACCCGGGTGGTCCTGTCCGAGGTCGAGCAGCCCGGCCCCCGCGAGGCCGGCGCGGCGATCGGGGGAGTGACGGTGACGGGGGTCCTCGTCACGGTCCTGGCCTGCTTCGTGGTGGGTTCGGCGAGCTCGGACTTCGCGGTCCGCGAGACGGGGATGGCGCAGGCCGTGCTGTGGTCGGCGGCCGTCGCGCTCGCCGGCTCCGGGCTCGGGGTGTGGCTGTACTTCCGGCGCGACCTGCGCGAGGTGCTGCCGCTGTGGGTGCGCGGCGGGCTGCACCTGGGCGCGGCGTACGCGGCGGCGCTGTGGGCGGTGGCGGCCCTGCTCATCACGGTCGGTCTGGTCGTGGCCTGGGGCCCGGTCGGCGCGGTGCTGGAGATCGGCAAGGACTTCTGGGGCACGCTCTCGCTCACCGCGATCTCGGTCGGCTACCTGCCCAACCTCATCCTGTCGGCCGCGACGCTCGCCGTGGGCGGCGAGGCCCACCTCGGCGAGGCGTCGTACAGCGTGTTCGCGGTGTCGCGCGGGCCGATGCCGGAGGTGCCGCTCGCCGCCGCGCTGCCCACCACCGGACCGCACTGGGCGATCCAGGGGCTGCTCATCCTCACCGTGCTCGTCGCGGCGGGGCTCGCCCGCGCGGTGGCGCACTGGTTCCGCTCGACCGCCGACGCGGTCAAGACCGCCTGGCTGGCGGCCGTGATCGTGGCGGCCGTGATCGCCGTGACGCCCGTGATCGCGGGCGGGCAGCTCGGCCTGCTCGGCACGGTCGGGACCGGCTCGCTCATCGCCGCCGGCATGGCGCTGCTGCTGTTCGGGGTGATCGGCTCGGTCACCATCGCGCTCTCGCTGGCCGGCCTCACGCGCCGCCGCGAGCGGGCGCAGAACGAGCTCGACCGTCGCCGCCGCCGCGCCGGCATGGCCGGGGGTGTGGGGGAGGGTGACGACGACGAAGCCGTCGCCCCCGAGGACGAGCCCGTCGCCGAGGAGGCCCCCGCCGCGGACCAGCCCCTCGACGAGGACGAGGCCGACGCCGACCGGGACGAGGACCCCGCGGCCGAGGACGAGCCCGCCGCCGAG
>DUTZ01000406.1 GCA_012841845.1 Actinomycetales bacterium
CCGCTCTGCCGCCGGCCGTGCCCGCACTCCCGCCGCTCCCGCCGGTCCTGCCGGTACTCCCGATCCCGCCGGGCGGGACCACCACGACGGCCACGCCCACCACGGCGACGCCCACCACGGCGACGGCCTCCCCAACGACCGCCACCCCGACTCGGTCCACGACCCCGCCCACCGGCACCTCCGCCACGGTGACCACCACCGAGGAGTCGCCGGTGCCGCCGACGTCGACGACCTCGGTGACCGCGACCCTGACCTCGACCGCGACGCCGACCTCCACGCTGAGCTCGACCTCGACGGCCGACCCGACCACCACCACGACCCGGACCCACCCCGGCGGCGGCTGCGGGACCACCAAGGACCCCGGGGACAACTGCGGCAACAACGGCGGCGGCAACAACGGGGGCGGCAACAACGGGGGCGGCAACAACGGCGGCGGCCCGGGCCGGCCGTCGGACCCGCCGTCCGCCACGCCCTCGACCCCGTCCAGCAGCGTCCCGACGAGGGTGCCCACCGGCGACTGACGCCCGCCGCAGCGCCGGTATCGTTCCCGCCGTGACCCCACCCGACGCCCTGCGCACGGCCGCCGGACGCGCCACGCTCCGGCGGTCGCTCGACCTCCTGCGCTCCTTCCCGCAGGAGCAGGCCGACCCCGACGCCTTCTACTCGGGCCTCGCGCGCGACACCGTCACCCTGGTCGGTGACCTGTGGGCCGACTCCGGCGACCGGCCCGCCGATCCGGCGGCCGGCCGGCTGGCGGGGCTGACGGTCCTCGACGTGGGCGGCGGGCCCGGCTACTTCTCCGAGGCCTACGCGGCCGAGGGGGCGCACTACGTCTCCGTCGAACCCGACGTCGGCGAGATGGCGGCCGCCGGCATCGCCCAGACGGGTTCCGTCCGCGGCAGCGGGATGGCCCTGCCGATCCGGGACGACGCGGTGGACGTGTGCATCTCCAGCAACGTGGCCGAGCACGTGCCCGAGCCCTGGACGATGGCCGAGGAGATGCTCCGGGTGACGCGACCCGGCGGCCTCGTCGTCGTCTCCTACACCCTCTGGTACGGACCCTTCGGCGGCCACGAGATGGGCCTGACGCACTACCTCGGCGGCGAGCGGGCCCGGCGGATGTACGAGCGGCGCCACGGGCACCCGCCCAAGAACGTGTACGGCGAGTCGCTGTTCGAGGTGGGCTGCGCCGAGGGGCTGCGGTGGGCGCGGGCGACGCCGAACGGCGAACTGCTCGCGGCGTTTCCCCGGTACCACCCGCGGTGGGCGTGGTGGCTCGTGCGGGCGCCGCTGATCCGGGAGGTCCTGGTCTCGAACCTCGTCCTGGTGATGCGTGCACGGTGACGGGGCGCCTCGTCTAGTCTGGGACCACGGTGAGCGAGAACACGTTCTCGTTTTGCCCCGCACCTGTCACCCATCACACGGAGGTCCCCCGTGGTCGTCGTCCATGACAAGCTCTTCTCCGGTACCCGCTGGACCGATCCCACCAGCACCGAGGTCCTCGAGGTCACGTCCCCGGCCACCCGCGCCGTGGTGGGCCGGGTCGCGCTGACGACGGGCGAGGACGTCGACGCCATGGTCATGCAGGCCCGCGAGTCGTTCGAGTCGGGCGTCTGGCGCAACACCCCGCCGGCCGAGCGCGGCGCGCTCATCGGCCGCGTGGCCGACATGCTCGAGGAGCGCCAGGCCGAGGTCTGCCAGATCCTCTCCGACGAGATGGGCGTCCCGCCGGCCACCGCCGCGATGATCCAGGTGACGCCCTCGCTCGGCGTCCTGCGGTTCTACGCCGGGCTCGCCGGGGAGTACCCCTGGACCGAGGTCCGCCACGGCGACTACGGGCCGTCGTTCATCACCCGTCAGCCGGTCGGCGTGGTCGCCGCCGTCACCGCGTGGAACGTTCCCCTCTACCTCAACTCCGCCAAGCTCGGCCCGGCGCTGCTCTCGGGTAGCTCCGTGGTGCTCAAGCCGTCGTCGGAGACCCCGCTCTCCGCCCTGTGGCTCGCCGACCTCTTCCGCGAGGCCGGCCTGCCCGAGGGCGTCCTGTCCGTGGTCACCGGCCCCAGCTCGGCCGGCGACCGCCTGGTCTCCCACCCGGAGATCGACAAGATCTCCTTCACCGGCTCCACCGGCGTCGGCAGGCACATCGCCGGCATCGCTGCACAGAACCTCACCCGCTGCTCGCTCGAGCTCGGCGGCAAGAGCGCGGCGATCGTCCTCGAGGACGCCGACGTCGCCGGCACCGCCGGCAGCATGGTCTTCTCGGCCCTGATGAACTCCGGCCAGGCCTGCATCTCGCAGAACCGCATCCTCGCGCCGCGCTCGCGCTACGACGAGGTGGTCAAGGCGCTCGTCGACACCATCTCCCTCATGCCCGTCGGCGACCCGGCCGACGAGGGCACCGTCTTCGGCCCGCTGGCCAACCACAAGCAGCAGGCCTCGGTCAAGGAGTACATCCGCAAGGGCGTCGAGGAGGGCGCGACCATCGCCTACGGTGGCGGTGACGTCGAGGGGCTGCCCGCCGAGGTCGCCGACGGCGCCTTTGTCCAGCCCACCGTCTTCACCGACGTCGACAACTCCATGACCATCGCCCAGGAGGAGATCTTCGGGCCCGTCATCCAGGTGATCGCCTACGACTCGGTCGACGAGGCCGTGCAGATCGCCAACGACTCCGAGTTCGGCCTCGCCGGCGCCGTCTACTCCACCGACCCGGACGCAGCCCTCGCCGTGGCGCAGCGCGTGCGTACCGGCACCGTGGGCATCAACTGGTACGCCTTCGACCCGTCCGCCCCGTTCGGCGGGTTCAAGAACTCGGGCCTCGGCCGCGAGAACGGGACCGAGGGCCTGGACGCGTACTGCGAGCTCCAGAGCGTCCTGATGCCGTTCGGCTGGGAGCCCTCCGAGGTCTGATCTCACCGCGTGTAGAGGCGCCCCCCGGGAGGTCGTGCACTCCCGGGGGCGCTCTCAGCGCACTTATGTGCGAGGGAATCGACCCCGATCGCACGTAACCGTGGGCGCTGCCGTCCCCCCGCGTCGTCGGGGCACCGTCACGCCCCCGGGTGGGTCACTCCACCCGGTAGCCGACTCCGCGGACCGTCTGGACCTTGTTCTCGCCGATCTTCCGCCGGAGCGAGCGGATGTACACGTTGACGATGTTGGAGCCGGGGTCGAAGTCCATGCCCCACACGCTCTCGAGGAGCTGCTCGCGGCTGATCGTCTCGCCCTTGTTGCGCAGCAGCATCTCGAGGAGCGAGTACTCGCGGTTCGTGAGCTCCTGGATCCGGCCGTCCACCTCGACGCGACGGGTACGGATGTCGAGGCGCATGCCGCCGTGCTCGATGATGCCGGGGTCCTCGGTGGCCTCGTGCTCGCGCAGGCGCAGGCGGATCCGGGCGAGTAGCTCGGGGACCCGGAACGGCTTGACCATGTAGTCGTTGGCGCCGGAGTCCAGGCCCTCGACGGTGTTCGCGACGCTGTCGCGGGCGGTGAGGATGATCACCGCGGCCGAGAAGCCGCGGTCCCGCTCCTCGCGCAGCAGCTCCAGCCCGTCGACGTCGGGCAGGCCGATGTCGAGCAGCATGAGGTCGATGTCGGAGATCGTGGCCAGGATCGACCGGGCGGTGGCCCCGTCCACCGCCTCGAGCGCCGCGTAGCCCGCACCGGTCAGTGCCTTGACCAGAACCGAACGGATCAGATCGTCGTCCTCGACGATCAGGATGCTCGTCATGTGTGCCTCCTTCTCCGGATAGCGAGTATTCCACGAGTCCGGGCGTCGGGGAGGAGGGCCTCAGCCCGTGTCCTGGCTCTCGCCGGAACCGGGCGCCGCGGACGGGCCGCCGGGGGCGTCGTCCGAAACTGGTGCCGGGACAAAGGGGATCACGATGCAGAAGTCCGCGCCACCGCCGGCGAGGTTGTAGGCGAAGGCCCGCCCCTCGTGCGCCCGGGCGATGGTGGCGACGATCGCCAGGCCGAGCCCGGTGCCCCCGCGGCCGTCGCGGAGCTGACCGCGCGCGGTGTGGAAGCGCTGGAAGATGCTCTCCTCCTCGCCCTCGGGGATGCCCGGCCCCTGGTCCCGTACGCACCACACGATCCGGCGCCCGTCCTCCTCGCCGGCAGGCGTGGGCGGCACCTCACCGGACGCGTGGCCGACAGGGATCGTCGGCTCCCCGGGCTCGGCGATCCTGCAGCCGATCTCGATCCGGTCTCCGGGCCGGGTGAACCGGACCGCGTTGGAGCAGAACTGCAGGAGCGCCTGGGTGATCCGGTGCGGGTCCAGCAGCGCCTCGCCCTCCGCGTACGGGAGCACGGTCCAGTCGCGGTCGGCGACCACCTCGATCTTGGCCTCGACGTCGATGACGAGGTTGCTGAGGTCGGTGGGGGTGGGGCGGAGGAAGTCCGGCCGGTCGGCGCGGGCAAGGGTGAGCAGGTCCTCGACGATCCGGGTCATCCGCGAGAGCTCGTCCTGCATGATGCGCATGTTCTCAGCACGTTCGTCCGGGTCGTCGGGGAGCAGGTCGAGGTTGCCCTGCACCACGGTGAGCGGCGTGCGGAGCTCGTGCCCGGCGTCGTCGAGGAACTCGCGCTGCGTGCTGTACGCGTCCTCGACGCGCTCGAGCATCGCGTTGACGGTCTCGGCGAGGGCGACGATCTCGTCCGGGCCGTCGTCGGGCACCCGCCTCGACAGGTCGTCCGCGGAGATCGTGTCCGCGGCCTCGCGGATCCGACGCACGGGCTCGAGCATGCGGCCGGCGAGGAACCACGCCATGAGCGCGGTGAGCAGGAGCCCGCCGGCGCTGGTGATCATGAGGAGCCGGGCCACCCGGGAGGCGTCCTCGCGCTCGTTCGAGTGGTTGATGGCGGCGACGAGGTTCGCGCTGCCGTGGGGGCCCTCGGCGGTGATCTTGCGCCAGTGGATCGTGGAGCCGAGCACCCCGGAGTCCTCCCGGGCGTCGTCGAGGCCGATCTCCTGGAGGTCGGACCGGATCTCGGCGGGGTAGAAGGCGTCGTCGCGGACGTCGTAGCGGGAGAGCGTGTACTGGGTGCCGGACTCCGTGGCGGTGCCCACGAGGAGGACCTCCGCCTCCGGGTACTGCTGCGCCAGGTACGCGCGCACGAGGAGCTCCGGGGTGGGGGTGAGGTCGCCGTTGGAGGGGATGACGCCGGTCGAGAAGAAGGTGGTGAAGTCGCCCATCTCGCGGCCGAGGCGGGAGTCGATGGCGCGGTTCGCGGTGAGCGTGAGCAGCTGGATGGCGATGAGCACCACCACGGTCAGGACGACCGCCGCCGTGAGCGTGATCCCCGCCGTGATGCGCAGTCTCGCCGAGGACCACCACCGGATCGACCGGGGTGGGAGAGGGGCCGTCACCGCGGGGAGGCGGCGGGCTCGTCGGCGTCGCCGGTGGCCACGACGGTGGGACGGGCGGCGTCGGCGGGAGTCGACCGCTCCGGGGTGACGACGAGCGGGCTGATCGGAGCGGATTCACGGCCGGCGTTGACGCCGGCGACCGCGGACGGGCCCGTCCGGCCGACGTGGTCCG
>DUTZ01000407.1 GCA_012841845.1 Actinomycetales bacterium
CCCCGAGTCGGCGCCGGTGAGGCGCCCGGACGCCGGGGGCATCACGTGGACGCCGTCGGCGCGGAGCGTGTCGACGTTGCGGCGGGTGGCGGGGTGCTCCCACATCTCCGTGTGCATGGCGGGCGCGAGCAGCACCGGGCACCGGGCGGTGAGGAGCGTGGAGGTGAGCAGGTCGTCGGCCCGGCCGGTCGCCGCCCGCGAGAGCAGGTCGGCGGTGGCGGGGGCCACCACGACGAGGTCCGCACGTTGCCCGAGGGCGACGTGGCGGACGGAGGGCACGTCGGAGAACACCCCGGTGGAGACCGGGTTGCCGGACAGGGCCTCGAAGGTGGCGGCGCCGACGAAGCGCAGCGCCGCCTCGGTGGGGATCACGTCGACGTGGCAGCCGGACTCCGTGAGGATCCGGATGAGCGCACAGGCCTTGTAGGCGGCGATGCCGCCGCCCACGCCGACGACGACGCGCCGCCGGCGCGCCGTGTCCCCGCTCTCGGTCACTCGCCCTCGGCGCAGTCGAGGAGGTCGGAGTGGAGCTCGCGGAGCGCGATGGTGAGCGGCTTCTCGTGCAGGCCCGGGTCGACGAGCGGGCCGACGAACTCGAGGATGCCCTCGTCGATCTGGTTGTAGTACGAGTTGATCTGGCGCGCGCGCTTGGCGGCGAAGATCACGAGGGCGTACTTCGAGGACGCCCGCTCGAGGAGCTCGTCGATCGGCGGGTTGGTGATGCCGATCGGGGTGTCGTACAGCGGGGCGGTCGCTGCGGCTTCGGTGGTGGTGGCCACTGTGGGATCTCCTCTGGGTGGGTCTACGGGGCCGTGTCGCGGCCGACCAGCAATGATACCAACTGTTCCACCGCGGTTTCGAGTTCGTCGTTGACCACGACGTCGTCGAACTCGTCCCGGGCGTCCATCTCGACCCGCGCGGTCTCGAGGCGGCGCGTCACGACGTCCTGCGGTTCGGTGCCCCGGCCGCGCAGGCGGCCCTCGAGCACCTCCCAGGAGGGCGGGCTGAGGAACACGGTGCGGCCCTCGGGCATCGACTCGCGGATCTGGCGCACACCGGCGAGGTCGACCTCGACCAGCACGGGGTGTCCCGAGTCGAGGGCGCGGCGCACCGGGTCGGCCGGCGTGCCGGAGAGCTGCAGGCCCCCGTGGATCTCGGCCCACTCGAGCATGCGCCCCTCGGCGACCGCGCGGCGGAAGTCGTCGGTGGTGACGAAGTAGTAGTCACGGCCGTCGACCTCGCCCGGACGCGGGGCCCGGGTCGTCATGGAGACGCTGAAGTACAGGTCCGGGACGCGCTCGCGGAGCCGGGCGACGACGGTGGACTTACCGACGGCGGAGGGGCCGGCCAAGACGATCAGCCGGCCCCTCCCCGTCGTCGTTGCCGGGGACGCGTCCCCGGACGACGGTGTGTTCATACGACGGTCAGTCGACGGTGAAGTCGAACCGCTCGAGCAGCGCACGACGCTGACGGTCGCCCAGGCCGCGCAGGCGGCGGGTGGGGGCGATCTCCAGCTCGGTCATGATCTCCTGAGCCTTGACCTTGCCGACCTTCGGCAGCGCCTCGAGCAGGGCGGACACCTTCATCTTGCCGAGGATCTCGTCGTTCTCGGCGTCCTTGAGGACCTGCTTGAGGTCGGTGCCACCGCGCTTCAGGCGCTCCTTGAGCTCAGCCCGGGCGCGACGGGCGGCAGCCGCCTTCTCCAGAGCAGCAGCGCGCTGCTCATCGGTCAACTGGGGAAGGGCCACAATTCCTCCGTCTCGTTCGTGTGTGTCTCGTGACTCACGCGGGTGTCCACCGTAGGACATCCACGTTCGGTGAGCGTTGACCGGCCCCGGCGCGTCCGCGGGCTGCGGATCGCATCGGGAACGGGCGCTCCCTCGTGCTCACCGTACCCGCGGGATCCGTGCTCTCCGGGGAGGGCGAGGACCGGTCACGGGCCTGATGACCTCCGCAACAGTACTCGGCCGTCAGGCCGTGCACCCGCGCGGGGGTCCGGCGTGGCACCCCGTCTGATCTGCGCTTTGATGCGTGAGGATACGGGCAGACTAGCCCCGTACGCCGCGCATGGCGACACGAAACGGCCGAAACCCGGCCGATTCCCCCGACATCGGTGACGCTCGTGTGAACGGTGTGACGTCAGTAGTCCGACGGGGCCCGATGGGAGCTCGGACGGGCTCGTTCAGCCGGCCGCGAACCGGTAGGTCGCGGCGAGGTCGTGCACGGTCGACCGCATGGCGTCGACGTCCGGCCCGGCGCGGAGCACGTGCCGGGAGACGTTGACGAGGGTGTCGGCGAGCGCGGGTCCGGCGATCCGGCGGACGTCGTCGAGCGTGCCGCCCTGCTCTCCCACCCCGGGCATGAGGACCGGGCCCGCGAGTGCGTCCAGGCGCGGCGGGTCCGCGACGGTCGCGCCCACCACGACGCCGAACGATCCCGGCGCACCGGCGGCGTCGGCCGCCCGGGCGGCGTTGCGCCGCCCCACCTCGTCGACCACCGCCTGGGCCACGGTGGCGCCCCCGCCCGTGGCGGCCTGCAGCCCGCCGGCCTCGGGGTTGGAGGTCCGGGCGAGGACGAACAGCCCGCGGCCTGTGTCGGCGGCGGCGTCGAAGGCCGCGTCGAGCGCGCCGACACCCAGGTAGGGCGAGACGGTGAGGGCGTCGCACGCGAGCGGTGAGCCGTCGGCCAGCCAGGCGCGGGCGTACCCGGCCATCGTGGAGCCGATGTCTCCCCGCTTGGCGTCCGCCACCGACAGGGCACCGCAGGAGCCGATCCGATCGAGGACCTCCTCGAGGGCGGCGATCCCGGCGGAGCCGTGCTCCTCGAAGAAGGCCACCTGCGGCTTGACGGCCGGGACGAGGTCGCCGAACGCCTCGAGCGCCCGACGGGAGAACTCGCGTACTCCGACGGCGTCGACGCCCAGCCCCCACGCCTCGAGCAGCGCCGGGTGCGGGTCGATGCCCACGCACAGGTTCCCCCGGTCGGCCACCGCCTCCCGGAGCCGGTGGCCGAACGGGGCCCGGGCGCCGGTGCTCACTCCGCGAACCCGGTGTGCAGCTCCTGCAGCGGGCTCACCGTGACCTCGCCGCGGCGGATGGCCTCGATGCCGTGGACCGCCGCGGTGGCGCCCTGCACCGTGGTGATGCACGGCACGCGCCGCGAGATGGCCGCGGAGCGGATCTCGTAGCCGTCCGCGCGGGTCCCGCCCGTCGAGGACGCGATGTTGAGGATGAGGTCCACCTCGTCGGCGTTGATCCGGTCCACGATGGTCCGCGCCGGGTTGCCGTCGGCGTCCACGGGCCGCGGTCCCGACTCCGTGAGCTTGGCCACGGTCTCGCAGGCGATGCCGTAGCGGCGGAGCATGAGCGCGGTGCCCTCGGTGGCCAGGACCGTGAACCCGAGCGCGGCGAGCCGCTGCGCCGGGAACACCATCGAGCGCTTGTCGCGGTTGGCCACGGAGACGAACACCGTCCCGGAGGTGGGCAGCACGCCCTCGGCCGAGAGCTGACCCTTGGCAAAGGAGACGGCGAAGTCCGGCCCGATGCCCATGACCTCGCCGGTCGACTTCATCTCCGGGCTGAGCAGCGAGTCCACGGTCTGCCCCTCGGGGGTGCGGAACCGGTTGAACGGCAGCACGGCCTCCTTGACGGCGACCGGGGCGTCCGCGGGCAGGGAGCCGCCGTCGCGGTCGGACGGCAGCAGCCCCTCGGCCCGCAGGTCGGCGATGCTCTCCCCCAGCATGATCCGGGCGCACGCCTTGGCCAGGTGTACGCCGGTGGCCTTGGAGACGAACGGGACCGTGCGGCTGGCGCGCGGGTTGGCCTCGAGCACGTACAGGACGTCGTCCTTGAGCGCGTACTGGACGTTCATCAGGCCCTTGACGCCGATGCCGAAGGCCAGGGCCTCGCTCGAGCGGCGCACCTTCTCGATGTCGTCCTGTCCCAGGGTGATGGGCGGCAGGGCGCACGCCGAGTCGCCGGAGTGGATGCCGGCCTCCTCGATGTGCTCCATGACGCCGCCGAGGTAGACCTCGGTGCCGTCGCACAGCACGTCCACGTCGATCTCCACGGCGTCGTCGAGGAATCGGTCCACGAGCACCGGGCGGTCGGGGCTGACCTCGGTGGCGCGGTCGATGTAGGACCGCAGCGACTCCTCGTCGTAGACGATCTCCATGCCCCGCCCGCCGAGGACGTAGGAGGGGCGCACGAGCACCGGGTAGCCGATCCCGGCGGCGATCTCGGTGGCCTCGGCGGCGGTGATCGCGGTGCCGAACGCGGGCGCGGGCAGCCCGGCGCCCACGAGCACCTCGCCGAACTCGCGGCGGTCCTCGGCGAGGTCGATCGCGGACGGGCTGGTGCCCACGATCGGCACGCCGGCCTCCTCGAGCTGCGCGGCCAGGCCCAGCGGCGTCTGGCCGCCCAGCTGGACGAGCACGCCCGCGACGGTGCCGGACTCCGACTCCGCGTGGTAGACCTCCATGACGTCCTCGAACGTCAGGGGCTCGAAGTAGAGTCGGTCGGCCGTGTCGTAGTCGGTGGAGACCGTCTCCGGGTTGCAGTTGACCATGACGGTCTCGTAGCCGGCCTCGGACAGGGTCAGGGCGGCGTGGACGCACGAGTAGTCGAACTCGATGCCCTGGCCGATCCGGTTGGGACCCGAGCCCAGGATGATGACCTTCTCGCGCTCGGTCTGCGGCGCGATCTCCGACTCCGCGGCCGGGTCGAGCTCGTAGGTCGAGTAGTGGTACGGCGTCTTGGCCTCGAACTCGGCGGCGCAGGTGTCGACCGTCTTGTACACCGGCCGCACGCCGAGGCGGTGGCGGAGCCGCTGGACGCCCTCGGCGCCCGCGAACTCGGGGCGCAGCGCCGCGATCTGCGCGTCGGACAGGCCGTTGTGCTTGGCGCGGCGCAGCAGCGCCTCGTCCACCACGGGGGCCTCGACGATCTCCTCGCGCAGCTCGACGAGCGCCGCGACCTCCTCGAGGAACCAGGGGTCGATCGCGGAGGTCTCGTGGACCTGCTCGACCGTGGCGCCCAGGCGCAGCGCCAGCTCGACGTCGTACATCCGCCCCTCGGTGGGGCGGCGCAGGTCCTCGAGGACGGCCTCGACGTCCGTCGAGCGGCCGGGGGCGAAGTACTCGTCGGGCATGGTCCAGAAGCCGGACTGCTTGGTCTCCAGCGAGCGCATCACCTTGCCGAGCGCCTCGCGGTAGTTGCGGCCCAGGCTCATGGCCTCGCCCACCGACTTCATGGTGGTGGTGAGCGTGTCGTCGGCGCCCGGGAACTTCTCGAAGGCGAAGCGGGGGGCCTTGACGACGACGTAGTCGAGCGTGGGCTCGAAGCACGCCGGGGTCTCGCCGGTGATGTCGTTGGTGATCTCGTCGAGCGTGTAGCCGATCGCGAGCTTGGCCGCGATCTTGGCGATCGGGAAGCCGGTGGCCTTGGAGGCCAGGGCCGAGGACCGGGACACGCGCGGGTTCATCTCGATCACGACGAGCCGGCCGTCGGCCGGGTTGACGGCGAACTGGATGTTGCAGCCGCCGGTGTCCACGCCCACGGCGCGCAGGATCGCGATGCCGATGTCGCGCATGTTCTGGAACTCGCGGTCGGTCAGGGTCATCGACGGCGCGACGGTGACCGAGTCGCCGGTGTGCACGCCGAGCGCGTCGACGTTCTCGATCGAGCACACCACCACGACGTTGTCCTTGCCGTCGCGCATGAGCTCGAGCTCGTACTCCTTCCAGCCGAGGATGGACTCCTCGATGAGCACGTTGGCGGTCGGCGACGCGGCGAGGCCGCCGCCGGCGATCCGCTCGAGGTCCTCCTCGGTGAAGGCGAGGCCGGAGCCGAGGCCGCCCATGGTGAACGACGGCCGCACGACGACCGGCAGGCCGAGCTCGGCGACGGTCTCGTGGACCTCCTCCATCGTGTGGCACACGCGGCTGCGCGCGGACTCGCCGCCGATGCTCTCGACGATGTCCTTGAAGGTCTGGCGGTCCTCGCCGCGGTTGATCGCCGGGATGTCGGCGCCGATGAGCTCGACGCCGTGCTTGGCGAGGATCCCCTGGGCGTCCAGGGCCATCGCGGCGTTGAGCGCGGTCTGCCCGCCGAGGGTCGCGAGGACGGCGTCGATCGGGTGCCCGTCGGCCGCCTCCTTGGCGAAGATCTTGTCGATGTACTCGGGCGTGATCGGCTCGACGTACGTGCTGTCGGCGAACTCCGGGTCGGTCATGATCGTGGCCGGGTTGGAGTTGACCAGGGTCACCCGCAGGCCCTCGGCGCGCAGCACGCGGCACGCCTGGGTGCCGGAGTAGTCGAACTCGCAGGCCTGGCCGATGACGATCGGCCCGGAGCCGATCACGAGGACGTGGTGGATGTCAGAGCGGCGCGGCATCAGTTCGTGCCCTTTCCGGTGGTGGCGGATCCGGCCCCGGCGGAGCCCAGGAGGCCGACGAAGCGGTCGAAGAGGTCGGCGGCGTCCCGCGGGCCGGCCGCGGCCTCGGGGTGGTACTGGACGGAGAAGGCGCTGCCGTCGGACAGCGCGACGCCCTCGACCGTGCCGTCGTTGGCGCACAGGTGCGTGACGGTCGCGGTCCCCCACGGGGTGTCCCACGTGTCGGACTCGGGCGCGCGGAGGGCGAAGCCGTGGTTCTGCGAGGTGATCGCCACCTGGCCGGTGGCCTTCTCCACGACGGGGATGTTCGTGCCGCGGTGCCCGAAGCGCATCTTGTAGGTCTCGAGACCGAGCGCGCGGCCGAGGATCTGGTTGCCGAAGCAGATGCCGAAGAACGGGATCCCCTGGCTCAGCACCTCCTTGGTGAGGTGCACGGCGGCGTCGGCGGTGGCCGGGTCGCCGGGACCGTTGGAGAGGAACACGCCGTCCACGTCGAGGTCGAGCACGTCCTGCAGCGTGGAGTCGTGCGGGATGACGTGGACGCGGCACCCGCGCGCGGCGAGCATGCGCGGGGTGTTGCTCTTGATGCCCAGGTCGAGCGCGGCCACGGTGTAGCGGGCCTCGGTGCCGTCGGCGGGCTCCACGACGTAGGCCTCGTCGGTCGAGACCTCGCCGGACAGGTTGGCCCCGGCCATGGACTCCTGGGCGCGGACGGCGGCGAGCATCGTCTCGTCGTCGGCGAGGTCCTCCCCGGAGAAGATGCCGGCCTTCATCGAGCCGGCGTCGCGGATGTGCCGGACCACGGCCCGGGTGTCCACGTCGGCGATCCCCACGATGCCCTGGGCGACCATCTCCTCCTCGAGGGTGCGCCGGGCCCGGAAGTTGGAGGCGCGGCGCGACAGGTCGCGGATCACCAGGCCGGCGACCCAGATGCGGCCGCCGCGGTCCTCGCCGTCGAGCAGGGACTCGCCGTCCTCGTCGTTCCACCCCGTGTTGCCGATCTGCGGCGCGGTGGTGACGACGATCTGGCGGCAATAGGAGGGGTCGGTGAGCGTCTCCTGGTAGCCGGACATGGCGGTGGTGAAGACGGCCTCCCCGAGGGTGGTGCCCGACGCCCCGAAGGCCGTCCCGCGGTGGATGCGCCCGTCCTCGAGGACGAGGGCGGCGGGCTGCCGCGCGCCCGTGGCGGTGGTGCTGCTCTGCGGTGTCACTGGTTCTCCTCGGTGCTGGAGCGGGGGCTGTCGGGGTGCTGCTCGTCGGGGCCGTCGGCGGCGTCGCCGCGCAGCGCCTCCCAGCGGGGGTAGGTGTCCTTGTCGTCGGCACGGAACCCGGAGTCGATCACGGTGTGGCCCTCGCGGCCGGCGACGCGCCACCGGGCCACGAGCAGGCCGCCGCCGGGGACGACCTTGTTGGCGAGGGCGGACTCGCGGCGCACGCCCACGAGGTCCGCGCGGGGGATCCACACGGTGCCGTCGGCGAGCGCGAGCACCAGCCCGCCCGTGTGGGCGGTGAGGGTGCCGGCCGAGCGGTGCCCGAGCGGCGGGCGGGCGACGCGCGCCTGCCAGTCGCCGGCCACGGTGCTGCCCACGTACACCCCGCCGAGCGGTCCGAGGACCACCTCGCCCGGGTCCCCGGGCGGCGTCGGCAGGTCGTCGTACAGGTCCTCCTGCGCCGACTGGCGGTTGCGCCAGCCGAGCGCCATGAGGCCGACGATCGCCAGGAAGACGGCCAGGACGACGACCACGGTCCAGAACTCCTGGCTCACGCGACCACCTCGCCGTCACGCGACACCAACCGGCCCCGGTAGACGGTGCCCACGACCCGCGCCGAGAAGGACATGCCCTCGTACGGGGTGTTGGCGGAGAGGCTGGCCAGCTCCTCGCCGACGACCGTCCACTCCGAGTCGGGGTCCACCGCGGCGAGGTTGGCGGGTTCGCCCACCTCGATCGGCCGGCCCTGGTCGGTGAGCCCGGCGATCTCGGCGGGCCGGGTGCTCATCACGCGGGCGAGGTCGCGCCACGTCATGTCGCCGGTCTCCACGAGCAGCGAGGCGACGATCGGCAGGGCCGTCTCCAGGCCGAGCATGCCCGGGCGGGCGGCGGCGAACTCGCAGCACTTCTCCTGCGCGGCGTGCGGGGCGTGGTCGGTGGCCACGCAGTCGATGACGCCCTCGACGAGGGCCCTGCGCAGGGCGAGGGTGTCGTGCTCCTCGCGCAGCGGCGGGTTGACGCGGTAGACGCCGTCGTAGGTCTCCAGGCGCGTGTCGTCGAGCAGCAGGTGGTGCGGGGTGACCTCGGCGGTGATCGCGATGCCCTGCCCCTTGGCCCAGGTGAGCAGCTCGACCGTGCCGGTCGTCGAGGCGTGGCAGATGTGGACGCGGGCGCCGGCGTCGCGGGCGAGGATCGCGTCGCGGGCGACGATGGACTCCTCGGCCGAACGGGGCCAGCCGGTCAGCCCCAGCCGGGCGGCGGTCGGTCCCTCGTGTGCCACGGCCCCGCGGGTGAGCCGCGGCTCCTCGGCGTGCTGGGCCACCAGGACGCCGAGCCCGGCCGAGTACTCGAGAGCCCGGCGCATGATGAGCGGGTCGTAGACGCACATGCCGTCGTCGGAGAAGATCCTGACCCCGGCCTCGCCGGAGGCCATCTGGCCCATCTCGGTGAGCTGCTCGCCCTTCAGGCCCACCGTCACGGCGCCGACGGGGTGGACGTCGCACAGGCCTACCTCGCGGCCGATCCGCCACACCGAGTCGGTGACCGTCTGGTTGTCCTGCGCCGGCTGGGTGTTGGCCATGGCGAACACGGCGGTGTAGCCGCCGCGGACCGCGGCCGCGGAACCCGTGGCGATGGTCTCGGTGTCCTCGCGGCCGGGCTCGCGCAGGTGGGTGTGCAGGTCCACGAAGCCGGGCAGCAGGACGGCGCCGCCCAGGTCGTGGGTCTCGGTGCCGTCCGGAGCGTCCGCGCCGGCGTCGGGCCCGATCGCGGCGATGCGACCGTCCACCACGAGGACGTCCACGGGGTCGCCCTCCCCGTAGGGTCGCACCCGGCTCAGCAGCAGGGGCGGGGTCTGGCGAGGGCTCACTCGGGGGTTCCTTCCGTTCCGACGAGGGTGTGCAGGAGGACGGACATCCTCACGTGCACGCCGTTGGTCACCTGCTGCAGGACCGCGGAGGCCGGGGCGTCCGCGATGTCGAAGCCGATCTCCATGCCGCGCACCATCGGTCCGGGGTGCAGCACCACCGTGTCCTCCCGCAGCCGGGCGGCGCGGCCCGGGCCGAGGCCGTACCGGACGGCGTACTCGCGGGCGGAGGGGAAGAACGCGCCGTCCATGCGCTCGGCCTGGACGCGCAGCATCATCACGGCGTCCGCGTCGGCGAGCTCGGCGTCGAGGTCGGTGGAGGCGCGGACCGGCCAGGTGTCCACCCCGACGGGCAGCAGGGTGGGCGGGGCCACCAGGACGACCTCGGCGCCGAGGGTGGAGAGCAGCAGCGCGTTGGAGCGCGCGACCCGGGAGTGCAGGACGTCGCCCACGATCACGACGCGGCGCCCGTCGAGCCCGCCGAGCCGCTCGCGCAGGGTCATGGCGTCGAGCAGCGCCTGGGTGGGGTGCTCGTGCGTCCCGTCGCCGGCGTTGATCACCGACGGGCCCATGCCACCCGGTGCCACCCAGCGGGCCATCTGCACCGCGGCGCCGGAGGCGGGGTGCCGGACGATGAGCGCGTCGGCGCCGATCGCGGTGAGCGTGAGCGCGGTGTCCCGCAGCGACTCGCCCTTCTGCACCGACGACGCGCTGGCGGAGACGTTGATGACGTCCGCGCTCATCCACTTACCGGCGGTCTCGAAGGACACGCGGGTGCGGGTGGAGTTCTCGTAGAACACCGTGAGGACGGTCTTGCCGCGCAGGGTCGGCAGCTTGCGGACCTCGCGGCCGAGCAGCGCCTCCTTGAGCCGGTCGGCCTCGTCGAGGATCGACTCGGCCGCGGCGCGGTCCAGGTCGGCGGCGGAGAGCAGGTGCTTCACCGGGTTTCCTCCTGTCCGGGGCGGTGCAGGACCACCGCGTCGTCGCCGTCGATCTCCGCGAGCCGCACGGACACGTCCTCGTCGCGGGAGGTGGGTACGTTCTTGCCCACGTAGTCCGCGCGGATCGGCAGTTCGCGGTGCCCGCGGTCCACGAGCACGGCGAGCTGCACGCGGGCCGGGCGGCCGAGGTCGCGCAGGGCGTCGAAGGCGGCGCGGATGGTGCGGCCGGAGTAGAGGACGTCGTCGACCAGGACGACGGTGGCGCCGTCGATCCCCTCGGTGGGGACGGTCGTGGGGCCCATCGGCCGGTGGGGGCCGCCCGCGAGGTCGTCGCGGTAGAGGGTCACGTCGAGGGCGCCGGCGGGGACGGCGACCCCGGCGAAGTCGCGGATGCGGCCGGCGAGCCGGGCGGCGAGGGGGACGCCCCGGGTGGGGATGCCGAGCAGGACCACGCGGGGCGCGTCGGGCGCGTCCACCGCGGTGCGTTCGATGATCTGATGCGCCAGCCGGGACACCGTCCGGGAGACGTCGTCAGACGTGAAGAGTGAGACCGTGCCCGCGTCGGGGCCACCGTCGTTCACCGATCACCACCTCCTTGTCCGCCTCGCTGGACGGCTCGTTAAAGGGATAGCTTTCGGCTCGTCACTCTATCAGCCGGCGGGGTCGCTCCCCCCACGGTCGGGCGTGGTCTCCGACACGTCCACCGCGTCCGGTTCGGGTGAGGCGTCGAGCGAGGACACCGCGCGCTCGGCGGCTCGGATGTGCTCGGCCAGGCCCGCGACGCGGTCGAGCACGGCGTTGACGTAGGCCACCGACTTCTCCGCGGACAGGTCGGCGGTGAGCAGGACCGCCTGGTCGATCACCGTGGCCGACCCCAGGTCCTCGGCGCCGTAGAGCAGTTCCCAGGCCCCGGCGCGCAGCACGGCGCGGTCGACGGCGGGGAGCCTCTCGAGCGTCCACTCGCGCAGGTGGTCGGAGATCATCGCGTCGATCCGGTCGAGGCGCTCGGCCACGCCGGTGACGATCTCCATGGTGTACGGCGCCACGTCGTGGAACTCCTGGGAGTCGGCGCCCATGCGGCGCCTCTCCTCGGCGAGCTCCACGACGTCGGCGTCCCGCAGCTCGGCCTCGAACAGCAGCGCCACGGCGCGCCTGCGCGCCCGGTACCGGGATCCCCGGCGCCGGTAGTCGGCGTCCTCGGCCATGGTCAGTCGTTCACCCGGCTGAGGTAGCGGCCGTCGCGCGTGTCGATGCGCAGCTTGTCGCCGGTGTTGATGAACAGCGGGACCTGGACCTCGGCGCCGGTCTCGAGGGTGGCGGGCTTGGTGCCGCCGGTCGAGCGGTCGCCCTGCAGGCCCGGGTCGGTGTGCTGGACCACGAGGTCCACGGCGACCGGCATCTCGGCGAAGAGCGCCACGCCCTCGTTGAAGGAGACCTGGACGGAGGTGTTCTCGAGCAGGAAGCGGGCGCCGTCGCCCATGACGGCCGGGCTCGCGTTGATCTGCTCGAAGTCCTTCTCGTCCATGAGGACGTAGTCCTCGCCGTCGCGGTAGAGGAAGGTCATGTCGCGGCGGTCGACGGTGGCGATCTCCACCTTGACGCCGGCGCTGAAGGTCTTGTCGATGGTCTTGCCCGAGACGACGTTCTTGAGCTTGGTGCGCACGAAGGCGGGGCCCTTACCCGGCTTGACGTGCTGGAACTCGACGATCTGCCAGAGCTGGCCCTCCTCCTTGAGGACGAGGCCGTTCTTGAAGTCGGCGGTGGACGCCATGGTCGGTTCTCCTTAGTGGGTCTGGTGCTCGGGCCCGGGGCACATCAGAGTACGGCCAGGGCCTTGGAGGTGGTCGTCAGGGCCCGGCCGCCCCCGGGGGTGACGGCCACGGTGTCCTCGATACGGATCCCGCCGAGCCCCGGGAGGTAGACACCCGGTTCGACGGTGATCACGTCGCCGTCGGTCAGTGTACTCGTGGACCTGGCGGACACCGCGGGCGCTTCGTGCACGTCCAGCCCCACCCCGTGGCCGAGGGAATGGCCGAAGTGGTCGCCGAGGCCGGCGGCCGCGATGACGTCCCGGCTCACCGCGTCGAGCTCGGCGCAGGGCAGGCCGGGGCGCACCGCCGCGAGCCCGGCGAGCTGCGCCCGCAGCACCACGTCGTAGGCCTCGAGGAGCCGGTCCGGGGCGGCGCCGAGGGCCACCGTCCGGGTGCAGTCGGAGGCGTAGCCGCCCACCGTGGCCCCGAAGTCGACGACGACGAGGTCGCCGTCCGCGAGGAGTCGGTCGCCCGGCTCGTGGTGCGGGAGGGCTCCGTTCGGGCCGGAGGCCACGATCGTGTCGAAGGCCGTCCCCTCGGATCCGGCGCGGCGCATGGCGTGCTCGAGGTCGGCCGCCACCTCCCGTTCGCTCCGTCCGGCGGCGACGAGCCCGGTGGTCAGCAGGTGGGTCCACGCCTCGTCGAGCACCCGGCAGGACCGGGTGATGAGGTCGATTTCCCCGGCGTCCTTGACGCGGCGCACGCCCTCGACGAGCCCGCGGGTCTCGACGACCGGTGCCCCGCCCGAGCCCACCTCGGCGAGCGTGTCGCGCAGGGCGGCCGCCGCCGCGAGGGTGAGGTGGTCCGCCTCGACGGCCAGCGGCGCGTCGGCCGGTTCCCGGCGCCGGCCGAGGACACCGGCCACGTACTCGCGGGAGATCACGTGGCCCACGTCGGGCGCCTGCTCGACGATCTGCAACTCGTACCGCGAGTCGGTGCACAGGACGGCCTCGCCGTCATCGGAGAGCAGGACCGCTCCCCCGGAGCCCCGGAACCCGGTGAGGTAGGCGATGTTGCGGGGGTCGGTGACGAGCAGCGACCGCGCGCCGGCGCCCACCAGCGCCTCGGCGACGGCCGCCCGCCGCGTCGCGAAG
>DUTZ01000408.1 GCA_012841845.1 Actinomycetales bacterium
CCCGCGCCGACCCCGAGGCCCGCGATCTGGGTCGCGCTCTCGGCCGCGAGCATCACGGCCTTGGTGGGGGACGGCTCGGCGTGGTCGTCGGGGTGGACCTCGGCGATGCCCTCCGGGCGGTCCGCGTCGCCCTCCCGCCAGCGGATCCACGCGGCGACGACCGGCCAGGTCCGGGCCGAGGCGGTGGACCCCACGACGAGCCCGAAGTGCCCGGCGCGGACGGCGAACTCGTACACGTCGGCGGCGGGGGCGACGTCGGCGATCTTGCGGACGCTGCCCGGCATGCCGATCTCGTCGACCTCGCCGAGCACCGCGAGGACGGGGCAGGTGATGTCGCTCAGCGACACGACGTGATCGCCCACGACGAAGCCGCCGACCATCATCCGGTTCTGGATGATCACCTGCTGCATCATGTCGACGATGGCCGGCCCGGACCACGCCACGAAGCCCTCCCCGGCGAGGAAGCGCCGCTGCCGTTCGGAGCCGAGGAGCGCCTCGCGGTCGTGGAGCCGGCGCAGGAAGTCCACCTGGGCGCGGGCGGTCTTGAGCGGGTCGAGGAGGCGGAAGCCGGTCGAGGCCATCCAGCCGGGCAGGGAGCGGTCGCCGAAGACGTAGTCGGCGACGAAGCGGGCGACGTTGACCACGACGTCCTCCGGCACCCCGAGCGGGGCGTTCCCGCGCCAGTCGACCGGCGACCCGAACGTCACCACGCTGGCCAGGTCGCGCGAGCGCCGGTAGGCCGCGGCCTGGTAGCAGAACATGCCGCCCTGGCTGTACCCGGCGAGGTGCACCGACCGACCGGTGGCGGCCACGACGAGGTCCACGGCCTCGCTCACGGCCACGACGTGGTCGGTGAGGGTGCGCTCGAGCCCGCCGTCCTCGAGGTCCGGGGAGCCGAAGTCCACCACCCACGGGTCCAGGTCGGCGGCGTGCAGCGCGGCCACCGCGCTCGTCGCGGGGGAGACGTCCCAGACGTCCGCGGAGATCATCATCGGCGGGATGAGGACGACCGGTGTGCCCGGCGCCTCGCCGGCGTCCTGCGCGAAGTAGCGGCGCAGCCGGAACATCGGCCGGTGGGCCACGATCTCGTACGGCGAGGTCTCCTCGTCGGTCTGCAGGCCGCCGAAGCGCAGGACCTCGACGGCGTTGACGACGTACGAGGTCGCGGCCTTGAGGGCGGCGGCGAGGACGTCCGGGCTGAGAGGCATGGTGCCTCAGAGACTATCCAGCACCCCCGCGCCGGAATGGCTGATGAGGTGTTCGGCGGCGGCGCGCCGGGTGGGGGCGCGTCGGCGGGCCCGGTGGGGGCACCGGTGGTGACGACCGTGGTCCTCGTCGTCGTCACCACTTCCGGCTCCCCATCGGCAGCGGCGGTGACCCGTGACGACGACGAGGCTGTCCCCTCCTCCCGCCGGCGACCCGCACGCCGCCACCACCGCGGCCACGGCGGGCAGCAGTAGCGCGGCCGGGAGCCGCCGACGGGTGGGGCCGTAGGTGCTCGCCGCGGTCGTCCTGCTCACGGCGGCAGCTGGAGCGAGCTGCAGCCCGGGGTGAGCTCACACACGGCGCCCGCGCTGAGGACGGGCATGCCCATCGAGAGCGTCAAGCCCATCTGCGGATCGGCGAGGAGTTGCGGGATCAGGTTGGGGATGATGTCGGTGACCAGGGTCGCGATGCTTCCGGCAAAGCCGGTGACGCTGTCCATGGATGTCTCCCTCTCGGTGGTGTCGGGACCGGTAAGGTCAGGACGGGAAGCCGGCCGGGAGCGGCACGGCGGTGGCGTCCGCGGTGACCGGGTTCCACACGTAGACGGTGGACGCGTAGGTCGCCTCGGCGTTGGCGTCGCCCTCCTCGGGCTCCTGCTGGACGCGCAGCTCCACGTGGAAGTCCGACTCGCCGCCCAGGAGCACCCGGCTGTCGCCGGCGGGCTGGGTGGCGGTCTGCTCGCCGCGGTGGAACAGCACGACCTGGGTGGGCGAGCCGGCGGTGCCGCCCTCGGTCTCGAGGAACAGGTAGCCGAGGTTGCCGCAGACGTTGCCCTGCTCGCCCACCGCCCACTCGACACCCTCGATGGGGTGCGGGGTCTCGTCGGCGATCGCCTCGGCGTCGATCGCGCAGTCGGCCGGCGGCGGGGCGAGGGAGCTGGTGTCGATCGCCGAGGCGGCCGGGGCGCCGGCGGCCAGGAGGCCGGTGGCGAAGACGGTGGCGGCGACGGCCCTGGAGGTGGTCCTGACGGCCATGATGCGGGTCCTCTCGTCGAAGGTGGTGTCGGCGGGGATGCCGACGCCGTTGATGTTCACACCGGGCGGGGGGCCGGGCAATGTCCTAATCGTGATGTAACGGGCTCACTTCCCCAGTCTCAGAGAGGGAAACAGGGCGTGGCCTGCGTCGGTGGCCGATCCGGCGGAGGGGCTGGAGAATTTTCTCATGTCGCCACGCGGTGGTCGCGGTGGCTCACGCCCGCAGCGACAGCCGCGCGAACGGACCCCCGGCCGTGCGGAGGGTCCCGACCCGGCCTCGTTCGACGATCTCGCCACGGTCGATCACGATCACCTCGGCGCCGTCGGGCATGACGTCGGTGCGGTGCGTGATCTCGACGATCGTCGGTGCGGCCGTCGACGCGGCGAGCCGGGCCCGCACCGTCGCCGCGGTCGCGGCGTCGAGCTGGCTCAGCGCCTCGTCGAGGACCAACACCCGCGGCCGCGCGACGAGCGCGCGGGCGAGCGCCACGCGCTGGACCTGGCCGCCCGACAGGGTGCTGCCGCGCTCACCGATCTGCGTGGCCAGGCCCTCGGGCAGTTCGTCGGCGTCCAGGTCCACGGTGTGCAGGGCGGCGAGCAGGTCGTCGTCGGTGGCCTCGGGGCGGGTGAGTCGGAGGGCGTCGGCGACCATGCCGGGGAAGAGGACGGGCCGCTGGTCGACGACCGTGACCGCCCCGCGGAGCGAATCCAGCGACAGCTCCGGCAGGGGCACTCCGTCGAGGAGGACGCGACCGGCGTCGGGGTCGCGGCCGCGGAGGAGAAGCGTGGCGAGCGTCGACTTGCCGCTGCCGGAGGGGCCGGCGACGTAGTGCCACCCGCCGCCGGCGAAGCGGGCCGAGACCCGCGAGAGCGCCCGCTCGCCGGAGCCCGGGTAGGCGAAGTCCACCGCCTCGACCGCGATCGTCGGCGGGCCATCCGGCGCGACGGTGCCGGTGCCGGTGTCCGCGACCTCGGGGGCGGCCTCGACCACACGGCGCAAGCGGGCCACCGCGGCCAGTGAGGCGTCGAGCCCGGTCGCGAAATCGTCCGTGCTCACCCCGCCGAGCCACAGGGCGGCCAGGACGGCCAGGGCCACCACGAGATGGTCCACGGTCGCGCCGCTGAGAAGTAGCACCACGAGGCAGGCGCCCCACAGGAGCCGCTCGACGAGCAGCCGGCCGCCCACGATCCGGCCGACGCGGACCTGCGCGCGACCGAGCCGGTCGTCGAGCTCCCGCAGTCCGCGCC
>DUTZ01000025.1 GCA_012841845.1 Actinomycetales bacterium
CAGCCGGCGGAGCGCCGCGGCGCGGGCGGGGTCCGGGTCCGTCGCCGGTCGGGTGGGGGTGTCGGTGCGCATGGCGCCGAACCTAGCGCCGCCCCCGCCCCCGGCCGGCCGCCCGGAGCCCGCTCAGGCCTCGTCCTGTGGAGAGACCCCGGGGATGGGGAATTCCGTGTCGTGGAGCCCGGTCACCGAGACCCCCACTGCTCCGTCGCCCAGGTGCCACCCGAGCACCTCGTCGAACTCGACGATCCGCACCCGCTCCGGGAAGGTCGTCTCCTTACGGATCTCCGCGGCCATGTCCTCGGCCCGCTCGGGCGACCGGTGATGGTGCACGGCCACCAGGACGTCGCCCTTCGAGAGCTCCTCCCGCAGCAGTGACCGGACCTTCTGGTGCGCCTTGGTGGTGGTGCGCGCCTTGGCGGCCAGGTCGATGGTGCCGCCGCGCAGGATGATGATCGGGCGCATGGACAGCGCGCCGCCGAAGATCGCGGCCACGGCGCTGATCCGGCCGCCCCGCCGCAGGCTGTCCAGGGACTCGACCGCCGCGAAGGTGCTCGCGCCCCGGCACAGCCGCTCCGCGAGCTCGTAGGTCGCGGACAGCCCCAGCCCGCGCGCGGCGGCCCACGCGCACTGGGCTACCACCGCGCCGAAGGCCATGCCGGCGCCCTGCGAGTCCACCACGAGGACACGCCCGCCGAACCGCGTCGAGGCGTCCGCCGCCGACTGCCAGGTCCGCGAGAGCTCGCGCGAGAGGTGGACCGAGACGACGCCGGTGCAGTCCGGGTCCGCGAGCAGCCCCTCGTAGACCTCGGCGATCTCGTCGGGCGTGGCCGCCGAGGTCGAGACCGGCACGCCGTCCTCCTCGACCAGGTGCAGGTCCACCACGGTGATCCCGAAGGCGCGGAGCCACTCCTCCGGCAGGTCGGCGGTGCTGTCGGTGACGAGGCGGATGGTCATGACGCCTCCAGGGGGACGCCGGCGTTCCACTGGTCCAGGCGCCAGAGCAGGTCCTTCGCGCCGTCGGTGGTGGGGGCCACCTCCGGCGCGGCCGTCTCACCCCACGACGGGTCGGGGCGGGGATGCGCCGAGAGCTGCACCCAACACGTGTTGCCCAGGCCGTTGAACATCGGGTACTGGTCCACGGGCAGCTCGAGCAGCGCGGCGGTGAGCGCGGCGATCGCCCCGCCGTGCGCGACGAGGACGGCGGGGTGCTCGCTCCACTCCGGCTCCCGGTCGACCAGCTCGTCGACGACCTCGCGGGTCCGGTGCGCCACGTCCACGCGGCTCTCGCCCTCCGGCGGCGCCCACCGCGGGCTGCACCGCCAGCGGCCGCGGGCGCCGGGCCAGCGGGTGTCGACCTCGGAGTGGCTCATCCCCTGCCAGTCCCCCAGATGCGTCTCGCGCAGCCGGGCGTCGGTCCGCACCTCGAGGCCCACCTCCTCCGCGAGGGCGCGCGCCGTCTCGTGCGCGCGCTGCAGGTCGGAGGAGATGATCGTCCACGGCCGGCGCGGCGCCAGCGCGCGGCCGACGGCATGCGCCTGCTGGACACCCAGCTCGCTGAGCTCGGTGTCCAGCTGGCCCTGCATCCGGAACGACGCGTTGTAGTTGGTCTGTCCGTGACGCAGCAGGATGAGTCGTCGGGTCACGCGGCCGTCAGAGCCCCTGGTCCCGCTGCGGCTCCTCGGGGGCGAGCGCGTCGTCGGCGTCGTCGGCACCCGCGGCGCCGCCCGGGCGCGCGGCGGACTCGACGCCGTCGATCTCCACCACGGGGCAGTCCTTCCACAGCCGGTCGAGCGAGTAGTAGTCGCGCTCGTCGACGTGCTGGACGTGCACCACGACCTCGTTGTAGTCGAGCAGCGCCCAGCGGCCCTCGCGGGTCCCCTCGCGGCGCAGCGGCTTGTGCCCGGCCTCGCGCAGCGCGTCCTCGATCTCCTCGACGATCGCGCCCACCTGACGCTCGGTGTCGGCGGAGGCCAGGACGAAGCAGTCGGTGATGACGAGCTGGTCGGAGACGTCGATCACGACGATGTCGGTCGCCAGCTTCTCGTCCGCGGCGCGCGCGGCGACGCCGGCCATCTCCAGGGCCTCGGGGCTTGCTGTCACTGGGGGGTCTCCTCGGGGTGGGGGTCTGCGGTCGGGGGCGCGGGCTCACGGTGGACTGGCGCCGTGGCGGCGGGGGTGCCGTCGCTGCGGGTGGACCCCTCGGGACGGTAGAGGTTGCGCTTGGCGATGTACTGCACCACGCCGTCGGGCACGAGGTACCAGACGGGGGCGTCGGCACCGGCGCGGCGCCGGCACTCGGTGGAGGAGATGGCCAGAGCGGGGATCTCCAGCAGGTGGACCTTCTCGTCGTCGATCTGCTCGAGGTGGGTGTCGGAGAGCTCGAAGCCGGGGCGCGAGACGCCGACGAACGTGGCCAGCTCGAACAGGTCCTCCCACCCGCGCCAGGTGAGGATCTTCTCCAGCGCGTCGGCGCCGGTGATGAAGTACAGGTCGGCGCCCGGGTTCTGGCGCTGCAGGTCGCGCAGCGTGTCGACGGTGTAGGTGGGGCCCTGCCGGTCGATGTCCACCCGGCTCACGGAGAAGCGCGGGTTGGAGGCGGTGGCGATGACGGTCATGAGGTAGCGGTCCTCGCCCGAGGACACGGTGCGTCCGCGTTTCTGCCACGGCTCGCCGGTGGGGACGAACACGACGTCGTCGAGCCCGAACCGGTGCGCCACCTCGCTGGCCGCCACGAGGTGGCCGTGGTGGATGGGGTCGAAGGTCCCGCCCATCACCCCGATGCGGCGCCGCGCAGCCGCGGGTCCCGGAGTCGTGGTCATGGTCACGGAGTCTATCGGGCCGCCGCCGCCACTAGGGGGTGGCGGCTCCCCAGCCGTGCCGGACGCTGTGGCCGGTGGCCAGGTCGGTGATCTCGACGCTCGCCAGCCCCGTCTCGTCGATCGTGTAGGTCTCCTCGACCTCGCCGAGCCCGTCCCCGACCCACCGCGACACCCGGCGCGCGTCCAACTCCCGCGGGGAGAGCCCCTGCAGGGCCGGGTCGAAGGGGAAGGACACGGTGGCGAGCGGGGCGATGTCGCCGCGCGGCTCGCCCTCGGCGTCCGTGCGGGTGTACTCGACGAAGCGGTAGCGGCCGAGGTCGTGGGCGGGCCGGTAGCGGCGGCGGATCGTCTCCACCGCGCCGGGCGCCACCACGAGGTCGGGGCCGATGAGCGGGTCGAAGGTGGTGCGCCGGCCGCCGTCGGACTCGCGGAATACCCCGATCCCGCGCGAGAGGCGGTCGGTGAGCGAGTAGCCGGCGTCGGGGTCCGCCGCGATCGCCAGCCCCACCGCGGTGGAGGCGCCGGGCATGGGCGAGCGGTACACGCGCCGGCCGAACGTCTCCTTGAGCATGCGCGGCACCAGCGGCAGGCCGGAGCCGCCACCCACCAGGTAGACCCCCGCGAGGTCCGCGAGGTCGGGGTCGCCGGCCGCCAGCCCCTCGACGAGCGGGGCCATGGCGTCGATCGTCGACGCGATGAGCGGGCGGCAGGCCTCGTACACCGCCTCGACGGGGAGCGTGACGGGGCGGCCCGCCACCTCGAGGGCGATCCGGCGGCTCTGCGGCGAGAGCCGCTCCTTGGCGTCGCGGCACTCCTCGCGCAGGTCGAGACGGTCGGCGTAGTCGAGGTCCACGAGGGAGGCGCCGACGGACTCCAGCGCCAGGTCGATGATGACGTCGTCGATGTCGTCGCCCCCGAGCCGGCCGAGACCCACCGAGTCGAGCACCTCGTGGTCCACGCCGTCGACCGAGACGAGCGAGGCGTCGAACGTGCCGCCGCCCAGGTCGTAGACCACGACGCGGCGGCGCCGGCCGGTCAGGGTGCTGGCGCGGCGGTGGGTGTACTCGAACCCGGCCGCGGACGGCTCGTTGACCATGCCCTCGACCTCGAACCCGGCCTCCCGGAAGGCCTCGAGGGTGAGGAAGCGCTGGGCGCCCAGGGCGTGGGCGGGGACGGCGACGACGACGGGGCCGATCCCGTCCACCGAGAGGCGTTCGGCCACGGTGGATTCCCGGAGCAGCGCCGTGCGCACCCCGCGGAGGAAGCCGGTGAGCAGGTCGCCGAGGGGCACCGTCACGGCGTCGCGGGCGTGGCGGCCGCCGATGCGGACCGGGGTGTCGGCGCAGACGTCCGGGTCGGCGAGGTGGCGCTTGAACGAGCGGATCGTGGGGTGGCCCTGGGCCGCGGCGGCGAGGGCGTCGTAGCCGAAGACGAGCTCGCCGCCGGCGGCCGCCGCGAGCGAGGGCAGGCCGTCGTGCGCCTCGTCCTCGGCGTCGCCGAACACCACCACGGGGTAGTTCCCCCGGTCCACGGCGGCCACGACGGTGCGGGTGGTGCCGAAGTCGATCCCCAGGCGCATGGGGTCAGCGTATCGGGGGCCGTCACACGGGGAGCAGCCCGGCCACCACGGCCGTGAGCTGCTCCACGTTGCGGCACTCGTGCATGGGCACGTACTGCGAGTACAGGCGCGCGGCGGAGTCGCCGGTCCCCCACTGCCGGCGCGGCTCGGGGTTGAGCCAGTGCGTGTGGCCCACCCGCTCGGAGACGAACTCGAGCGCCTGCACGGCGGGGTCGCGGTAGTTGTTGCGGCCGTCGCCCAGGATGAGCAGCGAACCGGTGCGGGTGAGGGTGTGGGCGTAGCGGTCGGCGAAGCCCTCGAGGGCGTGGCCGTAGTCGGAGTGGCCGTCGTAGGTGACGATCCGGGCCTCGCGGACCATGCGGCTCATCGCCGAGCCGAGGTCCGAGCCGGACTCGAAGAAGCGGGTCACCTCGTCGGTGGTGTCGACGAAGGCGAACACGCGGACGCGGGAGAACTGCTCGCGCAGCGAGTGCACCAGTTGGAGGGTGAAGTGGCTGAAGCCGGCGACCGAGCCGGAGACGTCGCACAGCACCACGAGTTCGGGCCGCGCGGGCCGCGGCTTGCGCAGGACCAACTCCACCGGCACGCCACCGGTGGACATCGAGCGGCGCATGGTCTTGCGCATGTCGATCGCGCCGTGGCGGTGGCGCCGGCGGCGGGCGGCCAGCCGGCTGCCGAGCTGGCGGGC
>DUTZ01000409.1 GCA_012841845.1 Actinomycetales bacterium
CGACCGGCTCGCGGGTCTCGACGGGCCGGCGGCGGAGGTGGCGTACCTACAGGTGATGATCGGCCACCAGGAGCGCACGGCCGTCCTGCTCGCCGAGGCCGCGGACGGACTCACGACCCCGGCCGTGCAGCGCGCGGCGGCCGTGATGACCGACGACCGCGTCGAGGCCGTGGACCTCATGGCGCGCACGCTCGCCGACCGGGGCGTGCAGGCCGGCCCCCGCGGATGACCCCGCCGGGTCGCCCCCGCCCGGTCACACGACTGTGGAGACCGCGGCGCGGGACCGTACACTCGGGGGCGCACCGCCGGGGTCCGTCCGGGCGGCCCGCGCCGATTCCATGAGGGAGCACCAGCAGGTGGACAGCACGTCGTCACGCCCGGCCGGCACGAATCTCGGCCTCCCGGATCCCGCCACCCCCGGCCCCGCCGGGCTCGGCGTGGACGCCGAGCGCATCGGCCCCGTCGAGGAATGCGGCGTCTTCGGCGCCTGGGCCCCCGGCGAGGACGTCGCCAAGCTCACCTACTACGGCCTCTACGCCCTGCAGCACCGCGGCCAGGAGGCCGCCGGCATCGCGGTGGGCGACGGCGAGCAGGTGCTCGTCTACAAGGACCTCGGCCTGGTGAGCCAGGTGTTCGACGAGAAGACCCTCGAGTCCATGCACGGGCACGTGTCCGTGGGCCACTGCCGCTACTCCACGACCGGCTCCACGTCGTGGGACAACGCGCAGCCCATGTTCCGCGCCACCATCGACGGGGTCTCGGTGGTGCTGGGCCACAACGGCAACCTCGTCAACACCCACGAGCTCAAGCGGCACGCCACCGAGCTCGGGATCCCGGGCTACGCCGAGGACAGCCCGCACTCCGACTCGGACATCATGGCCACGCTCCTGGCCCACGAGGCCGCGGACGGCGGGCTCGAGGAGGCCGCCGCGCGCCTGCTGCCGATGTTCCGGGGCGCCTACTGCCTCACCTTCTCCGACGAGAACACGCTGTACGCGGCGCGCGACCCGCACGGGGTGCGGCCGCTCGCGCTGGGTCGCCTCGAGCGGGGCTGGGTGGTCTCCTCCGAGACCTGCGCCCTCGACATCGTGGGCGCCTCCTACGTCCGCGACATCGAGCCGGGGGAGCTCATCGCGATCGACGCCGACGGCGTGCGCTCCCGCAAGTTCGCCGAGCCCGCGCCGAAGGGCTGCGTCTTCGAGTACGTCTACCTGGCGCGACCGGACTCGGTGATCAACCGCCGGCTCGTCAACTCGGCCCGGGTGGAGATCGGCCGTCGCCTCGCGCAGGAGCACCCGGTCGACGGCGACCTGGTGATCCCCGTGCCGGAGTCCGGCACCCCGGCCGCGGTCGGCTACGCGCAGAGCTCGGGCATCCCCTTCGCCCAGGGGCTGACCAAGAACGCCTACGTGGGCCGGACGTTCATCCAGCCCAGCCAGACCATCCGCCAGCTCGGCATCCGGCTCAAGCTCAACCCGCTGCGCGAGGTGATCCGCGGCAAGAAGCTCGTGGTGGTGGACGACTCGATCGTCCGCGGCAACACACAGCGCGCTCTCATCCGCATGCTGCGGGAGGCCGGCGCGCTCGAGGTGCACGTGCGGATCGCCTCCCCGCCGGTGCGCTGGCCCTGCTTCTACGGCATCGACTTCGCCAGCCCCGCCGAACTCATCGCCAACGGCGTGGACGCCTCCGACGGGATGCTCGAGGGCGTGAGGGTGGCCATCGGGGCGGACAGCCTGGGCTACATTTCCGTGGACGGCATGATCACCGCCACCGAACAGCCGCGGGAGAGCCTGTGCGCCGCCTGCTTCGACGGCCACTATCCCATCGCGCTGCCGGACGACTCGCCGATGAGCGCGGCGGTTCGTGCCCTGTCCGCCGTGGTCGACGGCGAGAACCACCACGAGGAGATCCCCACATGACCGAGAACGCCCCCCGCACGACCGGCGCGTCCTACGCCGCCGCGGGCGTCGACATCGACGCGGGCGAGCGCGCCGTCGAGCTGTTCGCCCCCCACGCCAAGCGCGCCACCCGGCCGGAGGTCATGGGCGGCATCGGCGGCTTCGCCGGGCTCTTCTCGCTCAAGAACACCTACCGGCAGCCGCTGCTCGCCTCGTCCACCGACGGCGTGGGCACCAAGATCGCGGTGGCCCAGGCCATGGACGTCCACAACACGGTCGGCATCGACCTCGTGGCGATGGTCGTCGACGACCTCGTGGTGTGCGGCGCGGAGCCGCTGTTCCTCCAAGACTACATCGCGATCGGCAAGGTGGTCCCCGAGCACGTCGCGAGCATCGTCGAGGGCATCGCCGAGGGCTGCGTGCGCGCCGGATGCGCGCTGCTGGGCGGCGAGACCGCCGAGCACCCCGGCCTCATGCGGCCGGACGAGTACGACATCTCCGCGACGGGTGTCGGCATCGTCGAGGCCGACGAGGTGCTGCAGGCCGACAACGTGCGCCCCGGCGACGTGATCGTGGGCATGGCCTCCTCGGGACTGCACTCCAACGGTTACTCGCTGGCCCGCCACGTGCTGCTCGAGCTGGCCCGGCTACCCCTCGAGGGCCACGTCGAGGAGTTCGGCCGCACCCTGGGGGAGGAGCTGCTCGAGCCCACCCGAATCTACGCCCTGGACTGCCTGAGCCTCGTCGCCGAGACCGACGTGCGCGTGTTCAGCCACGTCACCGGCGGCGGGCTCGCGGAGAACCTCGCCCGCGTCATGCCGCGCGGCCTGGTGGCGCGCCTGGACCGCGGCCGGTGGCCGGTGCCGCCGGTGTTCGGCACCATCGCCCACCACGGCCGTGTCGAGCAGTCCGAGATGGAGCGCACCTTCAACATGGGCGTCGGCATGGTCGCCGTCCTGCCGGAGGCCGACGTCGACCGCGCCCAGGCGGTGCTCACGGCCCGCCACGTGGACAACTGGGTGATCGGCCACGTGGAGAAGGCCGGCGACGACGCCGACGCGCCGCGGGTCGTCCTCGAGGGCTCGCACTCGCGGTTCTAGGCTGTCACCACCACGTGGGCCGGGCATCCTCTCGGGATGCCCGGCCCACGTGGTGTCTGCGGTGCGTCGTCAGTAGCGGGAGTCGTCGGACCACGAACCGTACGGGTCGTCGTCCTCGTCGTAACCCCCGCGGGCGGAGGAGGATCCTCCGGACAGCTCCTTCTGGAGACGGTCGAAATCCGTCTGCGGAGTGTTGTACTTGAGCTCGCGAGCGACCTTGGTCTGCTTCGCCTTCGCGCGGCCTCGGCCCATCAGCCTGACCCCCTCGGAAACGGTGCTGGGCCACCTCGGGGGTGCCCATCGCAAGTGTATGAGTATCTGCCTGCCCACAGGATAGCGTGCCCGGCGCGGAATGTCCGCCCGGGTCAACTCCGGGTTCCCGGCACCGCGTGTCGCGGGAACCCGGAGCGTCCGGGTCAGCTGCTGCGGAGGCGGCTGGTGATCTCGTCCTCGGCCAGCGACGTGGTGCAGAAGAACCAGTCCTCGCAGTGGAGGTCCTCGTCGTCACTCTCCATGCGGTCCTTGGCGGTGCCGCAGGAGCCGGCGGTGGGCACGATCACGCGCTCGCCCGGGCGCCAGTCGGCGGGCAGGGCCACGCCGAACTCGTCGGCGGTGCGCAGGCCCACGACCACGCGCAGCAGCTCGTCGAAGTTCCGGCCCAGGGAGAGCGGGTAGTAGATGATCGTCCGGATGATCCCCTTCGGGTCGATCACGAAGACGGCCCGCACGGCCTGGGTCGCGGACTCGCCGGGCATGACCATGCCGTATTTCGTGGCGACCTCCATCGAGATGTCCTCGATGAGCGGGAAGGTCACCTCGACGTCGGACATGTCGCGGAAGCTGATCTTCTCCTTGATGGTGCGCAGCCACGCGATGTGGCTGTACAGGCCGTCGATGGACAGCCCCACCAGGTCGACCCCGTACGCGTTGAACTGCTCCTCCATGGTCGCGAAGGTCATGAACTCGGAGGTGCAGACCGGGGTGAAGTCGGCCGGGTGCGAGAAGAGGATCACCCAGCGGCCCTCGTAGTCGCCGGGGAACGAGATGTCGCCCTGGGTGGTGGTGGCCGTGAAGGCGGGGGCGGGGTCGCCGATGCGGGGCATCGTGACGGGCGTGGCGGTGGGTTCGGTCGTGGTCAACGCGACCACTCCTCTCGGGCCGGGGAGCGGGCCCCATGCCTGCTCCGTATACCCCCTAGGGTATGCGAGAAGGCGCGTTCCGTCAATGGAGTGGTTCCAGAAAAGGGGTGGTGTCGGCGGTGCCGTCACCCCTGTCCGCGCAGCCGCCGCACCGCCTCGCGCCCGGCCTGGGGGCCGGACTCGCCCGGGACGGTGTCGGGGTCCACGGCCGCGGCCACGCCGTCGGCCTCGAGCGCGGCGTCGGCCCCGACGCCGCGCTTGAGCAGCGCC
>DUTZ01000410.1 GCA_012841845.1 Actinomycetales bacterium
GGCCCGGCTCGGCGCCATCACCCCGGCGGCCCCTCCCCCGCCGGCGCGGCTGCGGCCCATGTCGCCCTGACACCCGGACGGGGACACCCCGGGCGACAGCCGAGGTTTCACTCATCTTTAGCCCGAAAGCCCTACCGGATTCCCGCCCGGTGGCTCAGGATGGCTTCAGACTCCTCGTCGCCCCCTCATAACCGCATCCCACTCATCCCGAGGTCCCCTCATGCGCCGCATCCTCACCTGGGTCTCCGCCGTAGCCGTCGCCGTCGGTGTCGCCACCGTCCCCTCCGCGACCGCACAGCAGACCACCACCACGACGTTCCAGACCACCTGCCGGATCGACGCGCCGAGCGTCGCCGGCATGGGCGGCCCATGGACATCACGCCCCAGAACCCGGTCGGGGTCCGCGTCACGGCCCCGGACTCGGTCGAGGTCGGCGACACCTATCAGGTCCGCTTCGAGATCGACCCGATCAACGTCTCGCTCGACAACCTGCCGAGTGCGGTGAACCTCGAGCGCGCCTCGCGTCTCAAGCTCGACCTCGCCCGCCCGTCCGGAACGACGCTCACCGGCTACGACTTCAGCGGCGGCAACATCGACGTCTCCCGCGCCCAGATCATCACGGTCAACGAGCAGGGCAGCCCCGACCGGAACGGCACCGTGCTGCGCCTGACGGACACGGGTCACCACACGATCGGCAACGGCGGCACCGCCTCGACGGGCAACCACGCCGGACTGGGCATGAACCTGTCGGGGGCCACCGCCCTCGATCTCCGGTTCCCCGTCGTCACGCTGACCTTCCGGGCCGACCGCCCCGGCGACGCCACGATCGGGGCCCGCACCGCCGGAGCCGCCGGCAGCTACAACAACACGGCGAACTTCCTCACCCTCCTCGCCTCCGCGAGCGTGCCCCTCCTCGGCACCCAGTGGGTCCCGGCCAAGTGCAGCCCGCGCAGCTCCGCCACCGCCCCGATCGACCAGCGGGCGGTCGCCATGAACTCGACCGAGATCGTCGGCGTCCCCACCGCCACGACCCTCTCCGGGCCGGACACGGTGTACCTGCGCCAGCCCGCCGAGTTCACGGCCACCGTCGATCCGCGGGTCGCCGGCGAGGTCACCTTCGTCTCCGGCACCCAGCGCGTCACGGTTCCGGTCGACACGACCACCGGCACCGCGACCGCGTCGCTCACCTTCAACTCGCCGCCGACCGACCCCGTCACGGCGACCTTCTACCCGTCCGGCCCGCAGTACCAGAGCTCGTCGGCGAGCCACACGATCGCGGTCGAGGCGATCCCCACCACCATGACACTCGAGGCCCCGGACACCACGCCCGCCCGGACCCGCACCACGGTCACCGCCGTGCTCCCGGCCGACGCGCGCGGCACCGTCACCTTCACCTCCGGCGGCGTCGAGCGGGTCGCCACCGTGGGAACCGACGGACGGGCCGCCACGAGCTTCACCTTCGACGAGATCGGCGACGCCACGATCACCGCGGCGTACACCCCGTCGGCGACCTCGCCGTACGCCCCGACCACGGCCGAGCGCACCGTCACGGTCGAGGAGTCCCGCGACACCACGCTCGTCCTCTCCGGGCTCGACGAGGTCGGTCACATCGCCGAGCCCGTCCGCCTCGAGGCGCGCGTCAACGCCGCCGAGGGCACCACGGACACCGGCGGCACGGTCGAGTTCGTCGCCGGGACCCAGCGGGTCACCGCGGAGGTCGTGGACGGCCTCGCCGTCGCCGAGTTCACCTTCAGCCGCGAGGGCGCCGTCGAGGTGACCGCCACCTACCACCCGGCCGCCGGCACGGGCCAGACCCGTGCCTCGGACTCCGGGACGCTGCGGATCCTCGACGCGGGCGCCACGTCGGCGGAGCTCGTCGGCCCGGCCGTGGCCCGGCCCTCGACCCCGACCGACTACCTCGTCGTCATTACTCCGTCCGGGGCGAACGGGACCGCCACGATCCGGATCGACGGCCGCGTGGTCGCGACGGACGTCCCGGTGATCGACGGCGAGGCGGACGTCCAGCTCACGTTCCCGCCCGCGGCGGCCGAGGACCGCGAGGTGACCATCGAGTTCACGCCCGCCGACCCCCGGCTCCACCAGCCGTCCGTCTCCACCACCACCGTGCGGGTGGCGGCCGGCGGAATCAACGAGGACACGCTCGTCATGGACGTCACGGGCCCCGACGGCGAGGTCGACGCCGGCCAGCGGGTGCCGCTGCGCATCCGACTCGCCCCGGCCGACCCCAACCTCTCGCCGGCCGGCCTCGACGGCTACCTCACCGTCACCAGCAACGGCGAGCCGGTCGAGCGCAGCGGCGAGCCCGTCCGCATCCCGGTCGTGGACGGCGTCGCCGACCTCACCATGCTGTGGACCACCGGCTACCCGCGGGAGAAGGTCCTCACCTTTACCTACCACTCCCCCGACGGCACGGAGCGCGTCTCCGAGACCGTCACGGTCACCGTGAACGGCCCGGGTGGTGACGACGACGTGATCGTCGATCCCCCGGCCGGCGGCGGGACCGGCTCCCTCGATCTCGGCTCCCTCCCGGGCGACGGCGGTTCCACCGCCTCACTCTCCGGTTCCCTGTCCGGCAGCGTCGGCTGATCCCCCCGAAGGACTGAACTCATCATGATGCGCACCGTTCGCAGACTCACCACCACCTCTGTCGTCGGCGGCGTCGTGGCCGCCGCGCTGGTCGCGGTCTCCCCGACCGCGGCGGCCGCGCCGGACACGACGCCGGTCACGCAGAACATCAACCACGGCTACACGTGCCAGGGGATCGAGTGGGAGTCGATCGCCACCTTTCCGACCACACCGACGTACAACGACGGCCAGCCGGTCGCGGGCATGATCAACACCACAGCCGGGCGGCAGACGACCGTCACCTATCCGCGCGAGATCGCCCCGGGCGGGCAGTTCTCGGTGTACGTGCAGTCCGGCACGTGGACCGCCAGCGGCGAGGAGATGGGCCGCGCGAAGTTCGACATCGCGCTGCCGGCCAACGCCACCGTCCGCGGCGTCGCCAACGTCGGCGGCGGCAGCGGCTGGACCAGCGGTAACCCGCAGCCCCGGGTGGAGCGGGTGGGCAGCGACGGCAACCCCAACGCGAGCGGCCAGTTCGTGCGCATCTGGGGCGGGGCGAGCGTCAACAACGGCGGTAACGAGGACACCAACACCCCCAAGGGTGGCGTGTACTCGGTTCGCAACGGCACCTTCCGCTTCCCCCGCGTGCGGATCGACCTCACGGCCCCGACCACCGCCGGGGAGCAGATCGCGGTCGGGCTGCGCGGCGCCGGGGCGGGGCCCGAGCGAAACGGCGTGAACAACGCGCTCTCGTTCGCCCTCGACAAGCGCGACGGTATTGGAGGTTTCGACAACTTCAACAACGACGACTACTGGTGCACCACGCCGGCCAACACGTCGTCCCTCACCTCGACGCGCGTGATCGGCACGCCGGTCACGCAGCTCACCACCACGAACCTGGAGATCGAGACCGGCACCGTGGACACCGAGCTCACCGCCCGGGTCACATCGAACGCCGCGCAGCCGTCGCCGATCGACGAGGGCGAGGTGGAGTTCTTCGTCAACGGCGTCTCCATCGGCCGCCAGCCGGTACAGGACGGCGTCGCCACCACCACGCACACGTTCCCGCCGCTCGACGACCGCGAGCCGGTCACGTACGACGTCACCGCCCGGTATCTCGGCGTGACGAACAAGTTCGAGCAGTCCGAGGACTCCGCGACCACCGCGACCGTGAACCCGGGCCCCAAGGCGGAGGTGACCAGCACGGTGGCGCTCACCGCCGAGCGCGGCCGGGTGGAGGACGGGCGGCTGCCCGTCGAGCTCGCGATGGAGATCGAGACCAGCGACGGCCTCGACCTGCCCGCCGGCTCGCAGGTGGAGATCCGGCGTGACGGCGAGGTGATCGCCACGGTGCCGGTGGACGGCATCACGGCGTCCTACACCGACTCGGTCCCGACGGACGTGGACGAGGACGTCACCTACACCTACACGGCCACTCTGCTCGAGAACGAGACGTACGACACCATCTACCAGGCCTCGGAGCCGAGCAATGAGGTCGAGATCACCGTCGCGCCCGAGTACACGCCCGACCTCACCGTCGCCGCGGAACCGGCCACCCTACTCGTGGGCCGCACCGCCGACCTCTCGGCGACGCTCACCCACGACGGCGAGGCACTGCCCGCCGGGACCGAGGTGACGTTCCGGGTCAACGGCCGCGACGTCGGCACCGCCACGACCGACGCCGCGGGCACGGCGGTCCTCACCGGCCACGAGTTCCGCACCGCCGGCGAGAAGACGATCGTCGCCCACTTCGACGGGGCGACCGTCAGGGGCGTGACCTACCTGCCCGTGACGTCCGCGCCCACCACGGCGACGGTGCAGCCGCTCCCCGGGGTGGACACGCGCACGGTCATCGACGTAACCACCGAGGTCACGGCGGGTGACGAGGTGACCATGACCGCCCATGTCTCGCGCGCCGACGGCACCCCGCTCACCGCGGACGAGGCCGCGGAGAGGGGATCGGTGTGGTTCTTCGACGGCGCCGACGCCATCGGCTCGGCCCCGGTGACGATCGATCCGGCGGCCGGCGAGGCCCGCGCGGTGTTCGTCCACCGCTTCGCCGAGACCGGCGAGCACCGGATCACCGCCGAGTACTCGGGCACCCGGACGGCCGACGAGGTACTCGCCCCGTCCGAGACCGACGAGGCCACCGTGGTCACCGTGACGCCGACCGAGGTCGTGATCGACGACCCGCGCCCGCCGACACCGCCC
>DUTZ01000411.1 GCA_012841845.1 Actinomycetales bacterium
GCCGCCGGACCGGCTCCACCTCGCCCGCCTCGACCAGGTGGTCGAGGTGTCGACGGACGCCGGCGGCCGTGAGGCCCAGGGCCTGCCCGATCTCCCCCGCCGTGAGCGCCCCCCGCTCGAGGAGGAGCTCCCGGACGGCGGACCGGGTGTCGGGACGCGTGCCGGTCACCACGGCGTGCTGCACGCTCATGCGTCCCTCCCTTCCGGTTATGCTCGGTACGCCCCGGAGCGGGGCGCGCCACCTGATATTACGCAACACCAGTGTGACGGAAATATTCCCACCCCTGTCGGTGCGCGTCCAGTGGGCCGGATGTTGCGGCGGTCACACCGCCACGGAGGGAGGCCGTCAGCCGCATGCCACGCATCCCCCGTCACGCACCGGGCGTGGTCACCGCGCGCCTCCACGCGGACGAGCCGGACACCGGCACGCCGCTGGACGCCGAGCTCGCCCGCGTCGGCCGGATCCGCCGCATCGGCACCACCGCCTCGGTCACCATGGCCGTCGGCGCCCTCGGTGCCGGGGCCCTGCCGGTCCTGCAGAACCCCGCCGCCGGCGAACGGCTCTTCGGCATCTGGCTGCGCCTGCAGCACTCCTCCATGGCGATCACGCTCGCCGGGATGGTCGTGGTGACCTTCTGCTGGCTGCTGCTCTCCCCCTACGTCCTCGGCCGCACCCCGTTCGGCCGGCGCAGCGGGCGCATCGACCGCGTGACCCTGGACCGGATCATCGCCTCCTGGGCCCTGCCGCTGGCGCTGGCGCCCCCGATGTTCAGCAAGGACGTCTACAGCTACCTCGCCCAGGGGGCCATCGCCAACACCCTCGACGACCCGTACGCCCTCGGACCGGTGTCCGCCCTGGGCGCCACGCACCCGCTCGCGATCAACGTCCCCGACGTCTGGCGGGACACCCCCAACCAGTACGGCCCGCTGTTCCTCGGCGTGCAGAAGGTCATCCACGCCCTCACCGGCGACGACGTGATCGCCGGCACCGTGCTCCACCGGGCCGTCGCCGTGTTCGGCGTCCTCCTGCTGGGCTGGGCCGTCCCCCGCCTGGCCGAGTACTGCGGCGTGTCCGACGTGGCCGCGCTCTGGCTCGCGGTGGCCAACCCGCTGGTCCTGTTCCACCTCATCTCCGGCATCCACTCCGAGTCGCTCATGATGGGCCTGCTCGCGGTGGGCCTGGTGCTGGCCCTGCGGGCCCTGGACGCCCCCACCGCCGACCGGCGTTCGGTCCTGCTCTTCTGCCTGGGCACCGCCCTGATCACCGGGTCCGCACTGGTCAAACTGCCGACGGTGGTCGCCCTCGGGTTCGTGGGCATGGCCCTGGCCCGCCGGTGGGGCTCCGGATGGCGCGCCATCGTCAAGGCGGCCGGCGTCATGGTGGTCCTCGGGGGCGCGACCGCCGCCGTCGCCGTCGTCGCCACCTCCGCCGGCTTCGGCTGGATCACCAAACTGGGCGCGGCCACCTCCATCCGCAGCTGGCTCTCGCCACCCACGGCGCTCGGCGTCCTCTCCGGCGGGATCGGTCAGTACCTGGGCCTGGGCGACCACACCGCCCAGATCCTCGCCATGGTCCAGACCGCCGCGCTCGTCGTGGCCGCCGCCTTCACCCTGCGCATGCTCTTCGCCGTCCACCGCGGCAGCATCGACCCGGTCGGCGGGCTCGGGGCCTCCATGGCCGTCATCGTCCTGTGCTTCCCCGTGGTCCAGCCGTGGTACATGCTCTGGGCGCTGGTCCCGCTCGCGGCCTGGGCGTCCCGGATCACCTTCCGCGCCCCGGTCGTGGCGGTGAGCGCGGTTCTCGCCTGCTTCACGCTGCCCCCGGGGACCGGCCCGCCCACCTTCGTCACGGTGCAGAGCTGGACGGCGACCGCCGTGATCGCGCTGGTGCTGCTCGTCGCCTTCTACCGCTGGCCGGGGCTGTTGCGGTACCGGTAGGACCCGCGGCCTAGACTCGGCCGGGTGACCCCCGCCGCCGACGCCCCCGCGCTGCACGTCGAGGGGCTCGTCAAGCGGTTCGGTGCGACCACCGCCGTCGACGGCCTCGACCTGCACCTCGACCGCGGCCGCGTCATGGCGCTGCTCGGCCCCAACGGCGCCGGCAAGACCACCACCGTGGAGATCTGCGAGGGGTTCCTCCGCCCGGACGGCGGCACGGTCGCCGTCCTCGGACTGGACCCCGTCGCCGAGCGGCAGCAGGTCCGCAGCCGGATCGGCATGATGCTCCAGGGCGGTGGCGCCTACCCCGGCGCCCGGGCCGGCGAGATGCTCCGCCTCGTGGCCTCCTACTACGCCGACCCCCTCGACCCGGACTGGCTGCTCGGCGAGCTCGGGCTCACCGACCACGTCCGCACCCCCTACCGGCGCCTGTCCGGCGGTCAGCAGCAGCGGCTCTCGCTCGCCTGCGCGGTGGTCGGCCGCCCCGAGCTGGTGTTCCTCGACGAACCCACCGCGGGACTCGACGCCCAGTCGCGCCGCGCCGTGTGGGACCTCGTCCGTGCCCTGCGACGCGACGGCGCCGCCGTGGTCCTCACCACCCACCTCATGGACGAGGCCGCCGCGCTCGCCGACGAGGTCGTCATCGTCGACCACGGCCGCCGCGTCGCCTCCGGAACCCCCGACGAGCTGCAGCGCGCCGGGACCACGGAGGGCGTGACCCTCGTCGTAGACGGCACCGTGGACCCGTCCCTGCTCGACGGGGTGGTCGACGACGAGCACACCGTCGTCCAGGGCGCCGGCGGTGGAATCCTCGAGGTCCACGGGCCCGTCTCCCCCGCCCTCATGACCACCCTCTGCACGGCGCTCGAGGGCGCCGGGCTCCAGCTGACCTCCCTGGCCACCCGCACCAGGAGCCTCGAGGAGGTCTTCCTCGACCTGACCGGACGGGAACTGCGATGACCGACACCGCCGCCGGACCCGCCCGGCCCGCCAACAACCGCTTCGCCCCCGGGACGTTCGCCACCCCGTCCGCGCCCGCGCCGCTCGCGCGCATGGTGGCCTCGCAGACCCGCATGGAACTCACGCTCTTCCTGCGCAACGGCGAGCAGCTGCTCGTGGCGCTCGTCATCCCCGTCGCCGTCCTCATCGGCCTCACCGCGATCGACCTCGGGGCGGTCCCCGACCCGCGGGTCGCGCACGCGATCACCGCCGTGCTCACCATCTCCGTCATGGGCACCGCGTTCACCGGCCAGGCCATCGCGGTGGGTTTCGACCGCCGCTACGGCGCGCTCAAGAGGCTCGGCGGGACACCTCTGCCGCCGGCCGTCATCATCGTGGGCAAGGTCCTCGCCACGTTGGTGCTCGTGGCCGGACAGTCGCTGGTGCTCGGCGCCATCGCCGCCGCCATGGGCTGGCGGCCCGCCCTCGGCGGGCTCGTGGTGGGGGCGGTGATGATCGCCCTGGGCGCGATCGCGTTCTCCGCGATGGGCCTGCTCCTCGGCGGCACGCTCAAGGCCGAGGTGGTGCTCGCGCTGGCCAACCTCATCTGGTTCCTGCTCATCGGCGGGGCAGGTCTGGCGATCGGCGTGGCGTCGCTGCCCGACTGGGCGCACGACGTCCTCGTCGTCATCCCCTCCCACGCCCTCACCTCCGCCCTCGTCGCGGCCCTCGACGGCGGCGTCCCCGCCGTCCAGGCCCTCGTGCTGCTCGCGTGGACCGCCGTGTGCGGCGCACTCGCCGTGCGGCACTTCTCCTTCACCTGAGCCCGCGCCTCCCCCGCACCGGCCCCCCGCCGCCCTCACCTGGGCGAGGCCGGCGCGCCCAGGGGACCTAGAATCGTGGGCGTGACCGCGTCCTCCACCGCCCCGACCTCCGGTTCCCCGGCCACGAACGAGTCCCGGGAGGCCGGCGGACCGCTGTCCCGCCTCCCCTTGCCGTCGATCCGGCTGCAGAAGGGACTGGCCGTGGCCAACCTCATCGCGCAGGTCGGCATCATGACGACCGGCGTCACCGTGCGCGTCACCGCCTCGGGCCTGGGCTGCGAGACCTGGCCGCGCTGCAACGAGGACAGCTTCGTCCCCGTCCCCGGCGTCGCGCCGGCCCTGCACCAGGGCGTCGAGTTCGGTAACCGGCTGCTGACGTTCGTGCTCACCGCGGTGGCCGTGGCGCTGCTGCTCGCGATCTACCGCGCCGGCCGCCGCCGCGAGCTCAAGACGCTGGCCTGGGCCATGCCCGCCGGCATCCTCGCGCAGGCCGTCATCGGCGGCATCACCGTGCTCACCGGCCTGGTCTGGTGGACCGTGGCCCTGCACCTGCTGCCCTCGATGATCCTCGCGTGGCTCGCCGCCGTGCTGCTCGTGCGGATCGGCGAGCGCGACGACGCCCCCGCCCGCCGCGTCGTCCCGCGCCCGCTCACCTGGCTGACGTGGCTCTCCGCCGTGCTGCTCGCCGGCGTGCTGGTCCTGGGCACCATGGTCACCGGCGCCGGCCCGCACGCCGGCGACGCGCGCGTCGAGGCCGCCGACCGCCTCCAGTGGCCCATCCAGTGGCTGGTCCACTTCCACGCCGAGCTCACCGTGGGCTACCTCTGCCTGGTCGTGGGCCTCGTGCTGGGCCTGCTCGCGCTGCGCGCCGAGGGCCCGGCGATCCGCCGTGGCGTGGTGCTGATCGTGATGATCGTGGCGCAGGCGATCCTCGGCGTGACCCAGTACCAGCTCGGCGTGCCCGAGCTGCTCGTGGTGCTCCACGTGACCCTCGCCGGGGCGATCACCGCGATGACCGGCGCCATCTGGGCCGCCGGCGTGCTGCGCGAGCGCGTTCCGGCGTAGGGGCGGGCCGGTCGCGCTGTAGGGGTGGCTCGGCCCCGCAGCCACACGCTCCAGGTGCATCCACACAGGAAATTTCGTGTGTGGATGATGCTCAGGCGTGTGGATTCGAGCCGATACCGCCGCGTCTCGGCCCGGACGAGCAGATCCCCGGCGTCCCGACGCGGGGACACCGGGGATCCCGGCGGGGGACGGCTCAGACGAGCGCGCCCGACCCCGCCATGCGCTTCCAGTGGCCGGCGGGGACGTCGGCCTTCGAGACGAGCTCACGCGTCCAGTCGGACCCGGTGAGCCCGTCGATCGAGTCGCGGATCGCCTCGGCCTCGGAGAGCGTGTCGACCATGTGGTCGTCCATCGTGCCGTCGGCGCCGACCAGCGTCACGCGGATCCCGCGGCGGCCGACCGGCTGCAGCACCACGTCCGCGGTGCCGCCGTGCCGACCGAGGAACTTCTGGACGAACTTGGCCGAGCGCTTGGACGGGGTCGGGCCCGCGGGCTCCGGCTCCGGCTCGGGCTCCGGCTTCTTCTCCTCCGGGGCCTTCGCAGCGGGCGCGGCCTCCGCCGGCTTCTCGGCGGGAGCCTCGGCCGGGGTGTCCGTCGCGTCCTCGGCGGCGGGCGCGGCCTGCGCGGGGGCCTTCTCCTCGGCGGCCTGCTCGTCGGGCTTCGACTCCGACGAGGTCCACGCCGCAGCCGCGGCAGCCGCACCTCCGC
>DUTZ01000412.1 GCA_012841845.1 Actinomycetales bacterium
GACGTCACGCGGGGTCGGCGCGCTGTTCAGGCCGAGCTTGGCCGAGCAGGCGGGCCAGGCGCCCCAGCCCTAGCCGGCGAGGGTGCGCTCGGCGACGGCGATCTGCTGCTCGCGGGTGGCCTGGTTGGCGGTGGGCGCGAACTCGGTGCCACCGTAGGCGGCCCAGGTGCTCGGCGAGAACTGCAGGCCGCCGTGGTAGCCGTTGCCGGTGTTGATGGCCCAGTTGCCGCCCGACTCGCACTGCGCGAGGCGGTCCCAGTCGGAATCCGGCGCGGCGTTGGCGGCCGGGGCCAGCGCGAGGCCGGCGGCGGAGAAGGCGGTGCCCGCGAGGACGACCTTGGCGGCCGTCTTGGGGGCGGAGGTCGTGGTGGCGGCGCGGTGGCGTCCGGTGTACGAGGTCATGTACGCGTCAGTCCTTTTCACTCTGTGCCTACGGGGTGAGCTGTCGGGTTCGGACGAGTGCGCCCGGCCGCCTCTCGGCGGCTTCACCCCAAGGCGACCGTGGGTCGCCGGCCCGACGTGGGCCCGTGGTGGGTCCCCCGCCCCCGCCCGGTGGATGATCACTGTCCATCGGCCCGCTGGGCGGGGTTCGGTGTCGCGGCCGATGCCAACTCGCTGACGAGTCTGCGAGGGACACTACCGGGCCGATGCGCAATCGTCACCATTCTGAAATAAAGCGAGGCCGGACAGGTCGGCGTGCTCCGCCGTTATTCCGTCGTTACCAGGAGGGATGGCGAAACGTGGGATTGGTCACACCCGGGGCGGCCGTGAGCCCAGGAACGCCGACGCGAGCCCGAGGAGGAACCCGGCGGGGGTGAAGAACATGGCGCCCAGGTACAGGACCGTCGGGGCGTCCCGGCCGAGGGCGATGGGCACCACCGCGGCGAGGACCGAGAACAGCACGCCGACGGCGAAGAGGACGACGGCGACCCGGAGCAGGACCCGCCGCCGGGGCCGGTCCTGCCGCGGCCCGTCCACCGGCCCGCGGGCGGCGTCCGGGGACCAGGGGTCGTCGTGCGGGTCGCGCGGGTCGTCGCGCCGGTCGTCGGAACTCACACCGGGAGGGTACCGCCCGGGGACCGGCGGGGCGACGCGAGCCCGCGCGGGTACAGTCGGTTTCCGGTAGTGACTGGAACGGACGCGCGTGCGCGCGACCGGTGGAGAGGTGGAGCGCGGTGCCCAGCGGCAAGGTCAAGTGGTACGACGCGGAGAAGGGGTTCGGCTTCCTGTCGCAGGAGGGCGGCGAGGACGTCTACGTCCGCGCCGACGCCCTCCCGGCCGGCGTGGAGACGCTGCGGCCCCGCCAGCGGGTCGAGTTCGACATGGTCTCCGGGCGCCGCGGACCGCAGGCGCTGCGCGTGGTGGTCCACGACGAGCCCGCGGCCGCCGAGGAGCGCGCCCCCCGCGGCGGGCCCAAGCGCTCGGCCGACGAGCTGCACGGGATGGTCGAGGACATGATCAAGGTGCTCGAGTCGACCGTCCAGCCCGAGTTGCGGCGGGGTCGCAGGCCCGACCACAAGGTGGCCTCCCGGGTCGCGTCCGTGCTGCGGGCCGTGGCCCGCGATCTGGACTCCTGATCTGGGTCAGTCCACCTCGTCGTCATAGAGGAAGCCCACCGACCACTCACCGTTGAGGAGGGTCTCCTCGCCGTCGGCGTTGTAGACCAGCGTGCCCGCCATGATCGCCAGGCCCTCGAGCCGGCCGAGGTCGTCGGACATCACCGGGATGCGGAGCTGACCGGGCCCGCCCGGCTGGATCTCGCGCTCGTGGACGCCGTTCTCGCGCATCTCGACCACCGCGAGCGCGGCGCGCCGGAGCTCGGAGGGCAGCCGGACCCCGATGACGCCCTCGTCGTGCACGCGGTATTCGGCGACGGGGTTGGTGAAGGTGTTGCCGTCGAGGTCCGTGGCGGTGAACGGCAGGACCTTCTGGTGGCCGCGCTCGGTGGTCACGGTGATCTCCGGCAGCGCGCCGTGGCGCGACTCCGAGCCCTGCCAGGCCCCCAGGATCGCGGCGATCATGATCACCATCCAGGCGAGGATCGCCCAGGTCACGGGGCGGATGCGACGGCGGGACGACTCGGACGTGCTGGTGGAGCTCACGGCCCCATTCTGCCGAGGGGGCCCGGGCCGGTCACACCGGGGCCCCGGGCGGGCCCGGGCGGCGGGGGCGGTTGCCGCCGAGGCCCGGGACGAGGGTCCGGCCGCGCGCGGTGAGGGCCGACTGCGCGTACATCACCGCGCCGATCACCGCCACCACCGCGAAGCCCACCGTGAAGTCGGGCGGCAGGAGCACCCCGAGCGCACCGCCGACGACCCACGAGAGCTGCAGCGCGGTCTCCGAGCGGCCGAACGACGACGACCGCGCGGAGTCGGGGATGTCCGTCTGGATGGAGGCGTCGAGCGCGACCTTGCCCAGTGCGCTGCACACCGCGGCGACGAGCGCCAGCGCCGCGGCCGCCCAGATCGTGCCGAGGAACGCCGCCACGACGGACGCCGCCAGGGCGGCCCCGCC
>DUTZ01000413.1 GCA_012841845.1 Actinomycetales bacterium
ACGATCTCCCCACCGACCCGGACGACCCGCGGATCGAGATCCGCCGGTCCCGGCGCCGCACGCGCACCGTGTCGGCGCGGCGTGAGGGGGACGGCGTGGTGGTCCTCATGCCCGCCGGGCTGGGGCGCGCCGAGGAGCGGAGGCTCGTCTCGGACATGCTCGCCCGGCTCCGGCGATCCGGCCGGCGGGCCGGGAACCGGTCCTCGGACGCCGAGCTCATGAGGCGGGCCACCGCCCTGTCGGCGCGCTGGCTGGACGGCGGGCCCCGCCCGGCGACCGTGCGCTGGGTGGGTTCCATGCGCACCCGCTGGGCGTCGTGCTCACCGGACTCCCGCGAGATCCGGATCAGCGAGACGCTCCGCGACGTCCCCGCGTACGTCCTGGACTACGTCCTCGTCCACGAGCTCGCCCACCTGGTGGTCCCGGGCGGCCACCCGCCGGAGTTCTGGGAGCTGGTCCACCGCTTCCCGCGGACCGAGCGGGCGATGGGCTACCTCGAGGCCTACGCGCGGGTCCTGCGCGCCGGTGGGCGGGGCGGGGACGGCGGGCCCGGCGAGGGGCCGGGGGACCTGGTGCGGGACGACGACGAGGACGCCGTCGGGGCCGGCGGCGGCTGACCGCCGGCCGGGCTCAACCGGCGGTGTCGTCGTCGCCGTCGCCCGGACCGCCGGCGTCGCCCCCGGTGTCCGGGCCCCCGGCCTCCCGGAGGAACTGCTCGATCTCGTCGACGCCGGACTCCTCGCCGGTCGACTCGTCGAGGAGCCGGTCGATCACGGCGGCGGGGTTCTCCAGGTCGTCCGCCACCGGCAGCAGGTCGGGGTGGCTCCACAGGCCGTCGCGGCGCTCGGTGCCCACGGCCTCGCCGACGCGGCGCCACAGCTCGGCGGCCTCGCGGGCCTTGCGGGGGCGCAGCTCCAGGCCGACGAGGGTGGAGAACGCCTGCTCGGCGGCACCGCCGGCGGCGCGCCGGCGCAGCCAGGTCTCGCGGAGCCGCTCCGCGCTGGGCAGCCGGTCTGCGATCGCGGCGGACACGCACGCGTCGACCCAGCCCTCGACCAGCGCGAGGAGGGTCTCCAGGCGGCCGAGCGCGGCCTCGTTGACGTTGGTGACCTTGGGGCCGATGTCGCCGAGGCCGCCCGAGAGCAGCTCCTGCAACTTGCCCGGGTCCTGCAGCGCGGAGGGGTCGAGCCCGGAGGCGAACTCGTCGAGGCCCGAGGTGTCCACCCGGATGCCGCGCGCGTACTCGTCGATGGTGGCCAGGACCCGCGCCCGCAGCCAGGGGGCGCCGGCGAAGAGGCGGAGGTGGGCGGCCTCGCGCGCGGCGAGGAACACGGTGACCTCCTGCCGCGGGATCTCGAGCTCGTCGGCGAACGCGTCGATCGCCACCGGGCACACGGCGGCCACCCCGTCGTCGGCGAACGGGATGCCCACCTCGGAGGCGAACAGCACCGCGGTGGCGAGCTCGCCGAGGCCCTGGCCGAGCTGCATGCCGAAGCTCATGCCGCCCATCTGGTCGAGCATGCCGAGCAGCGGGCCCACCATGCGCTGGGCCTCCTCGGGCATGGCGCCACGGGTGGCCGAGTTCATCTGCTCGGCCACCGGGGTGCAGACCTTCTCCCAGGTGGGCAGGGAGTTCTCGACCCACTGCTGGGGCGTCCACGCCTCGGTGCGGTGGACCCCGGAGGGGAACTGGGTGGTGTCGTCCAGCCACAGCTCGGCGAGCCGGACCGCCTCCTCGGCGGCGGTGCGGGCGCCGTCGGTGACGACCGGGGTGCGGCCGAGCTTCTGCAGCGCGACGGTGCGGGCGAGCTGGTAGTTGACGGGCCCAGAGCTGCCGGGGCCGGTCATGGCCGAGCCCATCGAGCCGAGCATCTGGCCGAACTGGGAGAGCATCTGACCGAGCTGGGACGGGTCGAAGCCGCCGGCGCCACCGGGACCGCCGGGGCCGAACGGGCCGCCGGGCCCGAAGGGGCCACCCGGGCCGTCGGTGTCGTCGTCGCGCCGGTCGTCCCGCCCGTCGTCGTCGGAGGCGGAGAATCCGAAGGGCTGGTTCATGCCACAACGGTACAGGCCGCGCGGGTCGCCGGCCCCGGGCGGCGGTGCCCGCCCGGCCGGGCGCCGACTACCCTCGTCCCCGTGACCCGTCGCCTGTCCACCCTGCTCGCCGCGCTGGTCCCGGCTGTCCTCCTGCTCGTCCTCGCGACCTCCGCCACGGTGCCCCTCGTGGCGATGGGCCCAGGCCCCACGTACGACACGCTCGGCGAGGTCGAGGTGGAGCGCGACGGCGAGGCCGAGACCGTGCCGGTCATCCGCGTCACCGGCCGCGAGGCCGACGAGACCACGGGCAGCCTGCGGATGACCACCGTGGCCGTCCGGGACCGCCTCACGCTGGCCGACGCGATGCGCTTCTGGCTCGACGAGGCGCAGGTGGTCGTGCCGCGCGACCAGGTCTTCCCCCCGGACCGCACCGAGGAGGAGGTCGAGGAGGCCAACACCGCCGAGATGGTGGGGTCGGAGAACTCCGCCGAGGCCGCCGCCTACCGCCACCTGGGGATCCCCATGCACGCGCGCGTCGAGGACGTGCTGCCCGGCGGGGCGGCCGACGGGCACCTGCGGTCCGGCGACATCCTGCGCACGGTGGACGGCGAGCGCGTGGCGGACGCCGAGGCGGTGGTCGAGCGGGTGGGCGCGCACGGCCCGGGGGAGGAGCTGCGTCTGGGCTACACGCGCAACGGCCGGGAGGAGACGGCGACGGTGACGCTGCAGCCGTCCGAGGACGGGTCCGACCCCGACAAGGGCCGCCTCGGCATCCTCGTGGGCGACACCCCCGCCGACGGCACGGACGTGGAGATCTCCATCGACCCCAAGGTCGGCGGCCCGTCGGCCGGGCTGGTGCTCGCGATCGCGATCATCGACAAGCTCTCGCCGGGGGACGAGACCGGGGGCGCGTCGGTGGCCGGCTCCGGCACCATCACCGCCGACGGCGAGGTGGGGCCGATCGGCGGGATCCGGCACAAGATCCGGGCCGCGCGGTCCGAGGGGGCCACCGAGTTCCTGGTGCCCGCCGCCAACTGTGCCGAGGCCGTCCAGGGGGCGCCGGACGGCATCCGGCTCCTCGAGGTGTCCACCCTGGAGGGAGCGCTCGACGCGCTGGAGGCGGCGACGGGCGGCGGGAAGCCACCGACCTGCGGGTGACCGCGGGCTTTTCCGTAAGGTGGGGCGCACGAGCATGCCCGCCCCAGCAGTCCAGGAGCTTCCCCGGTGTCCGTCCGCCCACCCGGTTCCCCCGGCACCCCGATCACGATCTCGCGTCGTGGCCGGGCGATCGCCGTGTCCGTCGTCGTCCTCCTCGTCCTCATACAGGTGGTGCCGAGACTCAACTCCACCTACACGGACTGGCTGTGGTTCCGCTCCGTCGACGCCACGGGCGTGCTGCGGACGGAGCTGCTCACGCGTCTCGCCGTCTTCCTCGTGGTGGCGCTCCTCGTGGCCGCCGCGGTCATCGCGGGCATCGTGCTGGCACACCGCTTCCGCCCGGTGTTCCTCCCGCAGGCCGGCGTGGCCGACCCGCTGACCCGCTACCGCGCCGCGATGGGGGACAAGCCCCTGCGCACCGTGATCTGGATCCCGATCGTCCTGGGGCTCCTCGCCGGCGCCGTGGCGCAGACCGGCTGGCGGTCCGTCCTGGCCTTCATCCACTCCACGCCGTTCGGGCAGACCGACCCGCAGTTCGGGCTCGACATCTCCTTCTACGCCTTCGAGCTGCCCGTGTGGCGCTCGGTGGTCAACTGGATCATGGTGGCGATCGTCCTGGCGTTCCTCGCCAACCTCGTCACCCACTATGTCTTCGGCGGACTCCGGCCGGGCGCGCGGGAGGGGGCGCTGACCCGGGCCGCGCGCATCCAGCTGGTCACCCTGGCCGGCCTGTTCGTCCTGGCCAAGGCCGCCGCCTACTGGCTCGACCGCTACGAGCTGCTGTTCCGCGAGAACTCCACCTTCACCGGCGCCGGGTACACCGACGTCAACGCGGTGATGCCCGCCAAGATCTTCATGTTCTCGGTGGCCCTGGTGTGCGCGATCGCCTTCTTCTCCGCGATCGTCGTCAAGGACCTTCGCATCCCCGCGCTGGCCACCGTGCTGTTGGTGTTCTCCGCGCTCGTCGTGGGGGCGGCGTGGCCCCTCGCCGTCGAGCAGTTCACCGTCAACCCCAACCGCGCCGAGAAGGAGCGGGAGTACATCGCCCGCAACATCGCCGCGACCCGGGACGCCTACGACATCGGTGACGACAGGGTGACCTACATCGAGAACTGGGGCGCCGCCAACCCCGATCCGAGCCAGGCGGGCTCGGACGTCACCACCCTGTCCAACGTGCGCGTCCTCGACCCCAACGTGCTCTCGCCGACGTTCACCCAGCAGCAGCAGCTGCGGAACTTCTACGGCTTCCCCGAGACGCTCAACATCGACCGGTACACGATCGACGGCGAGATGCGGGACTTCCTCGTGGCCGCGCGCGAGCTCAACCCGAGCGCCCTCCAGGCCAACCAGCGCGACTGGATCAACCGGCACACCGTGTACACGCACGGCAACGGTTTCGTGGCCGCGCCCGCGAACCGCGTCAACGAGATCGCCGACGACGCCGGCTCGGACCGCGGTGGCCTGCCCAACTACCAGGTCTCCGACCTGGACGCGATCGCCAACGACCACGACATGATGATCCCGGTCACCCAGCCGCGCATCTACTTCGGCGAGCTCATCGCCCAGTCGGACCCCGACTACGCGATCGTCGGCGACAACGGCGACGGGCCGCGGGAGTACGACACCGACGCGACCCAGTACACCTACACCGGCTCCGGCGGCGTCCCCGTGGGCGGCTGGGTCAACCGCACGGCGTACGCGCTCAAGTTCGCCGAGCGCAACATCCTGCTGTCCAGCCTCATCGGCGACGAGTCCAAGATCATCTACGACCGCGACCCGCGCGACCGCGTCCAGAAGGTCGCGCCGTGGCTCACCACGGACTCCGCCACGTACCCGGCGGTGATCGACGGCCGGATCCAGTGGATCGTCGACGGCTACACCACGCTCAAGACGTACCCGTACGCCGAGCTCAGCTCGCTCGAGGACACCACGACGGACTCGACCAACGAGGCCGGCGGCCGCGTGCTGCCGGACCAGAAGGTCTCCTACATCCGCAACTCGGTCAAGGCCACGGTGGACGCCTACGACGGCACCGTGACCCTGTACGCGTTCGACGAGTCGGACCCGGTCCTGCAGACATGGATGAAGGCGATGCCGGACGTCGTCCAGCCGCGAGAGGCGATCTCGCCGGAGCTCGAGGAGCACCTGCGCTACCCCGAGGACCTGTTCAAGATCCAGCGCGAGAAGCTGGCCCGGTACCAGGTCGACGACCCCGGCCAGTTCTTCACCAACGACGCGTTCTGGTCGGTGCCCTCGGACCCGACGGTCACCTCGTCGATCCAGAACCCGCAGACCCCGCCGCCCGGCCAGCCCGGGGGCGCCGCCGGCGGGCCCGCCCAGGCGCAGGCGGAGCGCGCGCCGGCCGACGGCCCCAGCCAGCCGCCCTACTACGTGGTGGCCTCCGACCCGACGGACCCCGACTCGGACCGGCCGTCGTTCCAGCTCATCTCCGCGTTCCGCGGGTACGAGCGCGAGTTCCTCGCCGCCCACATGTCGGCGAGCTCGGACCCGGAGACGTACGGGGAGATCACGGTCCGCGTCCAGCGGCCCACCGAGCCGCTGGCGCAGGGCCCCAACCAGGCGCAGGACATCATGATCGCCTCGCCCGCCATCGCCCAGGACCGCCGGCTGTGGGGCGAGACCGCGGAGATCACCGAGGGCAACCTGCTGGCCCTGCCGCTGGCGGACGACTCCGTGCTGTACGTGGAGCCGATCTACACGCAGCGCAAGGACCAGGACTCGGCCTTCCCGAGGCTGCTGCGCGTGATGGTGACCTACGACCGCGCGGTGGGCTACGCCCCGACGCTGTTCGAGGCGCTCCGGCAGGTGGGCATCGAGGCCGACCCGGACGTGGTGCGCATCGACGAGAGCGGGGAGGCCGAGGCCGAGGCCGACGACGGCCGCCCGGCGCGACCCGCC
>DUTZ01000414.1 GCA_012841845.1 Actinomycetales bacterium
ACCCACCGGAGCACCGTGCCGCCGATCTCGAGCACCGGGTCCGGCAGCGTGATCCGGGGTGCGACGAGCCGGGTCCACACGGTCCGCAGCACCACGCCCACCCCGTACCCGGCGAGCATCGAGATGCCGGTGACGAGTCCCTGGTAGTACCAGGCCCGCGGGAGCAGGGACGGCATGAGCGAGGTCCAGGCGGCCAGCCCCGCCACGATGAGGCCGGTGACGGAGAGGCGCCAGCGGTCCCACCAGCTCCGCAGGGTCCGCAGGGCCTTCTCGGCCGTAGGGGTCACCGGAGCCGCTCGGCGCGCCGGGCCGCGGCCACCAACTCGTCGGACATCCGGGTCAGTTCCGCGGGGTCCTCCCCCTCGGCGATCGCCGTGTGCAGGTCCTCGCACGCGCAGCGCAGCTGGAACATCCGGTCCATGAGCTCGGCCGACTCGGATTCGGACAACACGACGGTGCCCTCCGGGAGGTCCCGAGACCGCAGGGCCTGGCGCTGCTCGTAGGCGCGCTGGCGGCACGACCGCCGGCAGTACCGTCGACGCCGGCCGCTCGGGCCCTCGTCCACGGGGCGGCCGCACCACGCGCACGACGACTCGCCCCGGCGGGGGCGGTCCTGGTCGGTGGAGGGGTCGGCGTACACGGTGCTCAGGCTAGACGAGCCGCACCCGCGGTCCCGCTCCCGCCGCCCGCGTGGGAACATTTCGGGGACCCCGCGGCGTTACCACTACTGACACCACGGACCGGACCCCGCCTCACCACCGGCGCGCGGGTCTCCACGACCAGGGAGAAGGAGTTCGTATGGCAGATCGAGTCCTCAGGGGCAGCCGGCTCGGCGCGGTGAGCTACGAGACCGACCGGGACCACGACCTCGCGCCCCGGCGTATGGCCCGCTACCAGACCGAGAACGGCGAGGTCTACGAGGTCCCGTTCGCGGACGACGCGGAGATCCCCGGCACCTGGATCTGCAAGAACGGCCAGGAGGGGCAGCTCATCGACGGCCCCGCGGTCGAGGCCAAGAAGGTCAAGCCCCCGCGCACCCACTGGGACATGCTGCTCGAGCGCCGCTCGCTCGAGGAGCTCGAGGAGCTGCTCAAGGAGCGCATGGACCTGCTCAAGAAGCGGCGGCGCGCCGGCTCGCGCTGAGCCCGCTCCCCCGGACCGACGACGCCCCGGCCCCTCACGGAGGGACCGGGGCGTCTCGTCTGTCCGGCGGGCCGCACCGGGTCGGGGGCCCGCCCGGGGTTCAGCGCCCGACGAGCGACCGCAGCTGCCGGCGCCGCTTCTCCCAGCCCCAGCGGGCCACGTTGACGGCGGCCTCGCGGAAGATCGACTCGCTCATCTTGGACTGGCCCACGGTGCGCTCGGTAAAGGTGATGGGCACCTCGACCACCGTGCGGCCGGCGCCGAGCAGCCGCCACGTCATGTCGATCTGGAAGCAGTAGCCCTTGGACTCGATGGAGTCCAGGTCCATCTCCGCGATGGCGTCGGCCCGGTAGGCCCGGAACCCGGCGGTGATGTCCTTGATGCCCACGCCCAGCACGATCCGGGAGTAGACGTTGCCGCCGCGCGAGATCACGTGCCGCTGCCAGGGCCAGTTGACGACGCTACCGCCGGGGACGTACCGGGAGCCGATCGCCAGGTCGGCGCCGGCGTCGACGGCTGCGAGCATCGCGGGCAGCCGCTCCGGCGGGTGGCTGCCGTCGGCGTCCATCTCCACGAGCACCGTGTAGCCGCGCTCCAGGCCCCAACGGAAGCCGGCGATGTAGGCGGCGCCGAGCCCCTCCTTGCCCGTGCGGTGCAGCACGGAGATACGCCCGCGGGGGTCCTCGGCGGCGAGCCGATCGGCGACCTCCCCCGTGCCGTCCGGGCTGTTGTCGTCGGCGACGAGCACCGAGACGTCCGGGGCCGCGGCGAGCAGGCGCTCCACGACCGACGGGAGGTTCTCGCGCTCGTCGTAGGTCGGGATGATGACCAACGTGCGGGCGGACGGAGCCTCCGGGCCCGGGGCGGGCGTCGGCTGGGGATCGGTCACTTAGGTCTCCTCGGTGTGGGTCGCGGGCCGCGGCCGGCGGATCAGCGCCCAGGCGAGCCCGGCCAGGCCGATGAGGCCGACCAGGGTCTGCGGGATGCCGCCCAGGCGGGTTGCCATGGTACCGGCCGACCCCACCTCGACCGTCGCGGAGAGGACGGCGGGTTCGAAGATGCCGGTCTCCTGCAGCACCGCGCCGTCCGGCGCCACCACGGCGCTCACGCCGCTCGTGGCGGCGATGAGGACCGGCACCCGGTGCTCCACGGCCCGGACCCGCGACATGGCGAGCTGCTGGTAGGTCATGGGCGAACGGCCGAAGGTCGCGTTGTTGGTGGGCACGGTGAGGATCTGCGCGCCCTCGGCGACCGGGGTACGGGCGGCCGCGTCGAAGGCCACCTCGAAGCAGATCGCCGCCCCCAGGTCCACCCCGGCCGCGCGGACGTGCCCGGTGGTGTCGCCGGGGACGAAGTGCCCCGCCGACTCGGCGATCGGGAACAGGGCCTCGAAGAGCCCCCGCCACGGTAGCCACTCCCCGAACGGCTGGATGTAGTGCTTGTCGTGCCGGTCCACCACGCCGTCGTCGCCGTCCCACACCAGGACGGTGTTGGTGGCCTCGGGGCCGGAGCCCACGGGCAGGACGGTCCCCACGAGGATCGGGGCCGACAGGCGCTCGGACAGCGCGCCGATCTGCGCGCCGGCCCGGCGGTCGTGCAGCGGCGAGATGTCGGAGGCGTTCTCGGGCCAGACCACCAGGTCCGGGCGGGGCGCCGTGCCGGCGTCGACCCGGTCGGCCAGCTCGGCGGTCACCCCGAGGTGGTTCTCCAGGACCGCGCGGCGCTGGGCCTGGAAGTCCAGGCCCAGCCGGGGCACGTTGCCCTGGACGACGGCCACCTCGACCGACTCCGTCTCCCGCTCGGTCGCGGACGCGAGCGTCCCCGCGAGCGCGAGCCCCGCCGTCACCACCGGGACCACCGCCAGGGTGCCCACGGCCCGCCCGGAGAGTTCGTGGCGGACGGCGAGCAGCAGCCCCACCGCGAGGGCGGAGCCGAGCGCGGCCACGGCGAACCCGAGCAGCGGGGACCCGCCGAGGGCGGCGATCGGCAGCAGCGGACTGTCCGCCTGGCCGAAGGCGAGTCGGCCCCACGGGAATCCGCCCCAGGGCCACGACGAGCGGATCCACTCCCACAGCGACCACCAGCCGGTCACCGCGAGCACGCCGGCCAGGGCGCGCCGGCCGACCCCCGGGCCGGGGTGCAGGGCGGTCCGGAGGATCACCGCCGCGCCGGCGCCGAACGCGGCCAGGTACAGCGCCTCGACCACGGACAGCCCCCAGGCGGCGTAGGCGCCCACGTACAGGCCGACCCACGGGACGAGGAGCAGGAAGAAGGTGAGGCCGGCGACGAAGCCGAGGAGGGCGCCGGTCCGTGCGCGGGGCCGGCGCCCGAGGTCGCGGCCGCCCCGGCGGACC
>DUTZ01000415.1 GCA_012841845.1 Actinomycetales bacterium
CCGGCCAGGGGCGCGCGATCGGCCGGCTCGTCGAGGCGACCGCGGCGCTCGACGGCGACTGATCCGGCCGCTCAGGCCATGTGGTCGAGCACGACGCCGCGCCGCAGGGCCCCGACGGCCGAGCGGGCGGTCCGCGCGAGTGCGGGCTCGGCGACGTTGCCCACCTGCGCCAGCACGTCCAGGACGAGGCGGGCGGAGCGGACGAAGTCGCCGGCCGTGAGCTCGACCCCCTCCTGCCACGACGCGGCGAGGATCGAGGCGAGCGACCCGCCGGACACCCAGTGGTGCAGCACGGGCGCGAGGCCGGCGTCGAGGTCGGGCGTGGTGGGCAGGCGGTGCGTGCGCTCGACGGCGGCCACGTCCTCGGCGACGCGGGCGGTCTCGGCGAGCGCGAGCCGCAGCGTCTCGTCGGAGGGCTCGCGGATCGCGGACTCGGTGCGCGGGTGCGCCACGACGGTGGCGATGACGGCCGCGAGCCCGGCGGCGTCGAGCCCGTTCCACACGCCGCGGCGCAGGCACTCGGCCACGAAGAGGTCCTGCTCGGTGTGCACCCCGGCCAGCAGACGCCCGGCGTCGGTGGCGCGCAGCGCGCCGTCCTCGCGGCCCAGATAGCCGAGCTGTTCGAGCAGCTCGACGATGCCGCGGAAGCGGCGGGCGAGCGAGTCGGCGTCGGCGTCGACCTCGGCGGTGAGCGCGTCCACGTCGGCCGCCGCACGCGCCCACCGCTCGTACAGGCGCGCCAGTTTCTCGGTGTGCGGGTCGTCGTGGAGGTGGTGCTCGCGCAGGGCACGGCGGGTGCGGGCGATGCGCGGATCCTTGCGCACCGGCTTGCCGCCCGCGTTCTTGAGCCGGCCCCGCGCTTTGCCGCGCAGCCCCTCCATGCGGTGCAGCAGCGCCTTCTTGGCGCGCCCGTCGAGCCGGCGGCGCCCCTTGGGCAGGTCCACCCGGCCGACCGGGATCGGGGGCGCGGCGAAGTCGTGGCGGCGCAGCCAGCCGGTCCAGCCGCTGTCGGTGAGGCACAGCAGCGCGGGGTCGGCGGGGATGTCGGTGCGGACCTGCAGGACGGTGGCCACCATCCCGAAGCGCTTGCGGCCCACGGTGATCACCGAGCCGGGCGTCTGCTTGAGCATGGCCACGCGGACGGCCTCGAGGCGGTCGTCGCGGCTGGACTTCTCGACGGAGCGCTCGAGGCGGCTGAGCTCGGCGCGCAGCCGCATGTACTCGTGGAGGTCCTCGCCGCCGCCGGCCTCCTCGAGGTCGGCGCGCATCCGGTCGCGCTCCGTGGTGCGGCGCTCGACGGCCCGCGTCCGCGAGACCAGCGTCCGGTCGGTCTGGTACTGGGCGAACGAGCGCCCGATGAGCGAGGTGGCCTCGGCGACGCCCATCCGCTCGACCAGGTTGACCGCCATCGAGTAGTCGGGGGTGAACGCGCTGCGCAGAGGGAAGCGCGGGGTGTCCACGAGCGCGGCGAGGGCGTCCAGGTCGAGGTCCGGCTGGTCCAGGACCACCGCGGTGCCCTTGGTGTCGATCCCCCGGCGCCCGGCGCGGCCGGTGATCTGGGAGTACTCGGCCGAGGTGAGCATGGCGTGGGTCTCGCCGTCGAACTTGGTGGTCTTCTCCAGCACCACGGCGCGGGCGGGCATGTGGATGCCCAGCGCGAGGGTCTCGGTGGCAAAGACGACCTTGATGAGCCCGGCCGAGAACAGCTCCTCCACGACGGTGCGGAAGAGCGGCAGCATGCCGGCGTGGTGGGCGGCGATCCCCGCGACGAGCCCGGCGCGGAACGCGTCGTAGTCCAGCGCGTCGAGGTCGTGCCGGGGCACGTCCGCGCACGCGGCGTCGACGTGGGAGGCGATCCGCCGCGCCTCCTCGCCGGTGGTCAGGCGCAGCCGGGCCCGGCGCATCTGCGCGACGGCGCCGTCGCAGCCGGCGCGGGAGAAGACGAAGTAGATGGCGGGCAGGAGCCGCTCGTCGTCGAGCCGTTCGATGACGTCCTGGCGCCGCGCCCACTGCGCCCGCGACCGGCCGGCCACGCGCTCGTCGTGGTACCCGGTCCGGCGTCGGCGGCGCTGCTCGGCGGCGGCGCGCACGGGGACGAGGTCGCCCTCGGTGTAGAGCATGTGCGCGAGCGGGACCGGCCGGTGCTCGGAGAGCACGACGGCGGTGTCGCCGAGCACCTCCCCGAGCCAGTCCCCCAGCTCGCCGGTGTTGCTCAGCGTGGCAGACAGGCCCACGAGCTGCACCGCCGGGTCGAGGGTGAGGATGATCTCCTCCCACACCACCCCGCGGGAGCGGTCCCCGAGGTAGTGGATCTCGTCCATCACCACGCACTCCAGGTCGTGGAGCGCGGAGGAACCGGAGTAGATCATGTTTCGGAGGACCTCGGTGGTCATGACGACGACGGGGGCGTCCGCGTCGATCGAGTGGTCGCCGGTGAGCAGGCCCACGTTCTCGGGGCCGAACCGGCGCCGGAACTGCCGGAACTTCTGGTTGCTCAGTGCCTTGACGGGCGTCGTGTAGAAGCAGCGGCCGCCGCGGGCGAGCGCGCGGTAGGCAGCGTACTCGCCCACCAGGGTCTTGCCGGAGCCGGTGGGCGCCGAGACGAGCAGGTTGCGGCCGGCGTCGAGGGCGGCGAACGCCTCGAGCTGGAAGGGGTCGGGGTCGAAGCCCTCCCCGGAGAGGAACGAGTCGAGGAGGTAGCCGTCGTCGGCGGGACCGGGGACGTCAGAGGGTGTCGTCATACAGCGTTCCGCCCGTCGGCGCCTGCAGGGGCCGTCCGGGCGCGAGGGGGGCGGGCGCGGCCACGGGCTCGGGGGCCGAGACCGACCCCGACCCGTCGAGGCCGCCGGCGGGGCCGATCGGCGAGGCCGACTCGTCGTCCACGTCCAGCCAGTCCTCGCGCTTCTTGGCGCGGCGCTTGTCGTGGATGCGGGCGAACTGGATGGAGGCCTCGACCAGGACACACACGGCCAGGGCCAGCGCGAGCATGGAGAACGGGTCCTGGCCGGGCGAGGCCACCGCCGCGAACACGAAGATGCCCATGATGATCCCGCGCCGCGACTTGGCCAACGTCTCGTAGCGGAGCACGCCGGCCACGTTGAGCATCGCGAGGAGCAGGGGGATCTCGAAGCTCACGCCGAAGATGAGGATGAGCTGGATGAGGAAGGAGAAGTATTGGGTGCCGGAGAGCGCCGTGGTCTGGACGTTGTCGCCGATCGAGAGCAGGAACTCGAGGGCGTGGACCACGATGACGTACGCGAGGACGGCGCCCCCGACGAAGAGCAGGGCGGCGAGGATCGTGAAGGTGATCCCGTAGCGCTTCTCGTTCTTGTGCAGCCCCGGGGTGATGAACGCCCAGACCTGGTAGAGCCAGACGGGGCTGGCGAGCACGATGCCGGCCGTGGCCGCCACCTTGAGGCGGAGCATGAACTGCTCGAAGGGGCCGGTGGCCAGCAGGCGGCACTCCTCGCCGTCACCACCGAGCTGCATACGCGAACCCGGTGGGATGTCGCAGTACGGACCGGTGAGGATCTCGCCCAGGGAGGGGATGCCGAAGATCCCGCTGCCGTACCACCAGAACCCGAAGATCAGCGTGACGACGACCGCGCCGAGCGAGATGAGCAGGCGCTTGCGGAGCTCGTAGATGTGCTCGACGAGCGGCATCGTGCCGTCGGGATTGCGGCGCCGACGCCGCAGACGGGGCGTGCGACGACCGACGCCCCCCGTGCGGGAGGCGTCGCTCGAGTCGGTTCCGGCCCGGGTCATCGGGGTGGGGACCTACTGCCCCGTGTGGGGGCGGCCCTCGTAGGGGGCCGTGGGGTCGGTGAACTGCTGCGGTGCCTGGCCCTGGCCGGGCTGCTGGTGCGGCTGCTGCGGCGCCTGCGGGTAGGCCTGCTGCTGGGGCTGCTGCATCGGCTGCTGAGGCTGCTGCACCGGCTGCTGCTGCTGGGGGTGCGCCTGGGGCTGGGTGTACTGCGCCGTGTTGGGCTGCTCACCCTGCGTGAGTGCCTGGGGCTCGTTCTCCCCTCCGTCGTTCTGCATCTCCTTCATCTCCGACTTGAAGATGCGCATCGACCGACCGAGCCCACGGGCGGCGTCAGGCAGCTTCTTGGCGCCGAAGAGCAGGACGACGACAGCCAAGATGATCAGCAACTGCCATGGGCTGGGGGGAGTCATGTCAACCTCCGATTGTGTGATGACGTGGCCATGCTAACGCACGGGTCCGCGGTGGTGCGGGCCAGCGGCCGGTGGCCCGGGTGCTCAGCCCGCGCCGCCGGCGTCGGACGGGGTGGGGGCGTCGGAAGCGTAGTGCGCCAGCCCTTCCGCCGCCCGGGCGGCGATCTCGGCGGCCAGGTCCGGGTCGGTGGGCGTCACGACGTCGGCATGGCCGAGGAGAAAACGCTGCAGCCAGGCGCGATCGTGGTAGCCGACGGTCACGTCGACGTCGCCGTCGGGCCGGCGGACCACGTCGCGGAACGGGAACTCGTCGAGGAACCACGCGCCGGCGGCCCGCACCGTGGCCGTCTCGCCGTCCGCCGCGTCGCCGCCGTACTCCTGTGGCTCGGGGCCCAGCGGCCGGCGCTCCCCCACGTCCTCCGCGCCGCTCATCCGGTCGGTGCGGAACGTGCGCCACTCGCCGGCCTCCCGGTCCACGCCGTGAACGTAGGAGTGCCCGTCCGCCACGGAGACCCGCGCCGGGTCCACGACGCGGATCGTGGAGGTGTCGGAGCTGGCGGAGTGGTAGACGAAGCGCAGGGCCCGGCCCCGGTGGACGGCCGTGCGGACGGTGTCGGCGTCGGTCGGGTCGGCGGCCGTGCCGGCGGATGCGGCGGAGACGGGGTCCGACGCGCCGGCGTCGCGGGCCGGGACGCCCGCCGCAGCACGAAGGGTCTCCAGCAGGTCGCGCAGCGCCGCCTGGTCCACGACCTCGGGGTGGTCGAGGAACACCGCCAGCCCGGTCTCGAGGGTCACGGCCTCGGCGGCGGTGAGGCGCACGGGGCGGTCGATGCCGGCGGTGAAGGTCACCTCGACCAGCTCGGCGTCGTCGAGGTCCTCGGCCGAGAAGGCCAGGTCGATGAGGTCGCCGGGCCCGTAGCCGGGCAGGCCGCAGGACCACAGCTGCCACAGGGCGCCGCGGAGCTGTTGCTCGCTCATCCCGAGGTCGCGGGCGGCGTCGGCCACCCGGACCGCGCCCCGGGCGTGGAAGTACGGGACCACGCTGAGCAGCGTGGCCAGCGGGACGGTGCGCGGGCTCATCGGACGGCCTCCGTCGCAGCGGTGAGGATGGTGACGACGCGGTCCCGCAGACCCGGCGGGGCGAGGGCCGCGGCGTCGGGCCCCTGGGAGGCGACGAGCGCGGCGAGCTCGGCGAGCGGGGCCGTCACCTCGAGGTCGGCCCCGGCCCGGCCGTACCGCTCGGTCGGGGTCGTCGCGGACGCCATGGCGCGGAGCTCGGCGGCGTGGCCGTCGGCTACCCAGACGGTGGCCGTGGCGACCGGGTTGACCCGCGCGATCGCGGCGTCGAGCAGGGCGAGCACGTCCCCGGTGGGCGGGACGGCGGCGGTCCGGCCGGGGGCGCCGAGCCGGACGTCGGACATCCGCACCAGCCGGAACGTGCGGGGCGCGCCGCGGTCGAGGTCGTGGCCCACGACGTACCAGTGGCCGTTGCGGGAGCCGGTCCACCACGGCTCGATCCGTCGGGCCACGGGCTCGGTGGCGCCGGCGGAGGTGTGGCTGAACTCCAGGCCCCGGCCGTCGGCCACGGCCTCGGCCACGAGCGCGGCCACCGACAGTTCGGTGGGGTCGGCCACGGCGACGGTCGTGTCGCCGTCGCGCACGGGGTCGATCCCCGCGGCGCTGAGCTTGGCCAGAGCGCCGTCGGCCCGCGCGGACCGCTCCCCCTCGCGCCACACCTCGGAGGCCACGGCCAGGACGCCGGCCTGCTCGGCGGTCAGGGTGATCTCGGGCAGCTCGTAGTCCCGCGCGGGGATGCGGTAGCCGGCCGGCGAGCCGGGCGCGAGGGAGGCCCCCTGTTCGAGCGGCACCCCCACGTCGCGGAGTTCCCGCTTGTCGCGCTCGAACATCCGGAGGAACGCGGCCTCGGTCTCGCAGCCGTCGTAGCCCTGCACCATGCCCCGGATCTGGTCCGCGGACAGGAACGCGGTGGTCGACCTCAAACAGATGACGAGGTTGACCAGGCGTTGGGACTTGGAGGTGGACACGCCCGGAACGCTAGCGCCCCAGCGTGGCGATGAGGTCGTCGACACGCGGGTCCTCGTGGGAGAACGGGTCGGTGCATGCCACCGTCGGCAGGGTCCCGTCGCCCACCTTGAGGTGCACCCAGTCCACGGTGAAGTCGCGGCCGGCGGCCCTGGCGGCGGAGATGAAGCGCCCGCGCAGCGCCCCACGCGTGGTGGCGGGCGGCTGCGTCCGGGCGGCCTCGACCTCGGCGTCGTCGACGACCCGGGTGACCATCCCCCGCCGCTCGAGCAGCGAGTGCAGGCCGCGGCCGGGCCGGACGTCGTGGTAGGTCAGGTCGATCTGGGCGAGCCGGGGATGGTCGAGGTCCGCCCCGGTCCTGTCCTGGACCTGCCGGACGAGCCGGAGTTTGGCGGCCCAGTCGATGTCGGCGGCGATCGAGTCGTGGTCGCCGGACTCCACCGCGTCGAGGACGCGCTCCCACAGGGCCACGGCCCGCTCCACGTCGGGCCGGTCGTCCCGCTCCCAGCCACCGGCGTCGAGGTAGCGGTGTACGGCGGCGAGGAACTCCCGCTGGATCTCCAGGGCGGTCATCGTGGTGCCGTCGGTGAGGGCGACCGGGCGGGTGCCGGTGAGGTCGCGGCTCACCTCGCGGATGGCGCGGACGGGGTGCGCCACGGCCATCGGGCGCAGCTCCATGCCGGCCTCGAACATCTCCAGGACGAGCCGCGTGCTGGCCACCTTGAGCAGCGTCGTGGTCTCGATCATGTTGGAGTCGCCCACGATGACGTGCATGCGCCGGAAGCGCGTGGAGTCGGCGTGCGGCTCGTCGCGGGTGTTGATGAGCGGCCGCGACCGCGTGGTGGCCGAGGAGACGCCGTCCCACATGTGCTCGGCCCGCTGCGAGAAGCAGTAGGTCGGCTCCAGGGTCTCGCCGCCGACGCCCCCGGCGGGCGGTCCGGTGAGGATCTTGCCCGCGCCGCAGATCAACTGCCGGGTGACGAGGAACGGCAGCAGGTCGGTGGCGATCCCGCGCACCTGCGTGGACCGGTCCAGCAGATAGTTCTCGTGGCAGCCGTAGGAGTTGCCCGCCGAGTCGGTGTTGTTCTTGAACAGGTACACCTTGGCGTCGATCCCGTCGGCGGCCAGGGACTGCTCGGCGTGGACGGCGAGGTCGTCGACGATCCGCTCCCCCGCCCTGTCGTGGGCGACGAGTTGGCGCAGCCCGTCGCACTCGGCGGTGGCGTACTCGGGGTGCGAGCCCACGTCGAGGTAGAGTCGCGCACCGTTCTCGAGGAAGACGTTCGAGCTACGCCACCGCTCCACCACGGGGCGGAAGAGGTAGCGGGCGATCTCGTCGGGTCCGAGCGAGCGCGCGCCCTCCCCGCCGACGCTCGTGATGCCGAACTCGGTCTCGATCCCGACGATGCGACGGATCATGGCGGCCTACTGCCCGCCCTTCTGGACGTAGGACTTCACGAACTCCTCGGCGTTGACCTCGAGGATGTCGTCGATCTCGTCGAGCAGCGAGTCGGCGGACGTGGTGTCGGCGGCCTTGGCGACCTGGCCGGCCTCGTCGTCACCGCCGCCGGACCCGCCGGCGTTCTTCTGGATCTGGGACATGGTGTCTCCTCCTCGGGTGGTGTGGATGGTGGTTGTCAGCGCGGCGACGGGCCGTCGGGGCTCACGAGGTCGGGCTCGGCCTCGCAGTGGGCGCGCGAGCCGGCATAGGGGTCGGAGAGGTCCACGGACCGCTTCTCCCCGCGGGAGTCGGTGACGACGACGTGGTCCCATCCCGCAGCCAGGACGCGGTCGCCGAGTTCGGCGACGAAGCGTCCGCGGGCCCAGGCGCGCGTGGACTCGGGCGGCGTGACGGTGGCCCGGTCGACCTCCTCGTCGGTGAGCAGCCGCCGCATGGCGCCCTTGGCGACCAGACGATTGTAGAGGCCGCGCTCGGGGTCGATGTCGTGGTACTGGACGTCGATGAGCGCGAGGCGGGCGTGGTCCCATCCGAGCTGGTCGCGGGTGCGGAAGCCCTCGAGCAGCCGGAGCTTGGCGGGCCAGTCGAGCCGGTCGGCGCAGCTCATCGGGTCGGCCTCGAGGTCGTCGAGGATCTCCCGCCACGCGGCGAGCACCTCGGGGGCCCACGCGGGACGCCCGGCGCCGTCGCCGATCACCCCGGCGACGCGGGCGAGGATCTCGCGCTGGAGGGCCAGGCCGGTGAGCTCGCGGCCGTCGGTCATCCGCACCGTGGCCGTGAGGGTGGGGTCGTGGCTGATCCGGTGGACCGCCTCGACCGGGTCGACGGGGACGAGGTCGGCGAAGTCGACGCCGGCCTCGATCGCGTCCAGCACCAGGCACGTGGTGCCGAACTTGAGGTAGGAGGCGTGCTCGGCGAGGTTGGCGTCGCCGATGATGACGTGGAGGCGGCGCCACATCTCGTCGGGGGCGTGCGGCTCGTCGCGGGTGTTGATGATCCCGCGGCGCAGGGTGGTCTCCAGGCCGGTGAGGACTTCGATGTAGTCGGCCCGCTGCGAGATCTGGAAGCCGGGATGTTCGCCGAACTGCCCGATGCCCACCCGGCCGGCGCCGGTGTACACCTGCCGGGAGAGCAGGTGCGGCGCCAGGCTCAGGGTGAGGGCGTCGAAGTCCACGTCGCGGCGCACGAGGTAGTTCTCGTGCGCGCCGTAGGAGGCGCCCTTGCCGTCGACGTTGTTCTTGTAGAGCTTGAGCTCGGCGTGGCCCTCGGTGGCCGAGGACTCGCGGCCGGCGCGGTGCATGATGAGCTCCCCGGCCTTGTCCCAGAGCACCGCGTCGCGCGGCGAGTCCACCTCCGGGGCGGAGTACTCGGGGTGCGCGTGGTCCACGTAGAAGCGGGCGCCGTTGGACAGCACGCGGTTGGTGACGCCGTACTCACTCGGGTCGTAGGCGCGGGCGGCGCCCAGGTCGAAACCGCGGGCGTCGCGCATCGGCGACTCGGAGCCGTAGTCCCAGCGCGCGTCGACGTGCCCGGCGCCCTCGCCGGGGTCGGTGTAGGCCTTGATCACCTGGGTGGAGGTGACCACCGAGCTGAGCAGGGGCTGGCCCACGGCGACGATGCCGAACTCGATCTCGGTGCCGATGATCCGGCCGCGGGGCTGCTGACCCGGCGCGCTCATGCGTTCTCCTCCCGGTGCGGGACGACGACCTCCACGACCCGCTCGCCGCGCACGCCCGTCAGGCGCGCCCACTCCTGCGGGTTGGAGGTGTTGGGCAGGTCGGTGTTCTCCGCGAACTCGGCGTCCACGGCGTCGAGGAAGTCGTCGGTGGTCAGGCCGCGGCCGGTGCCGTGGACGATGTCCTTGATGGCGAGCTTCTTGGCGCGGTCCACGATGTTGCGCAGCATGGCGCCCGAGGTGAGGTCCGCCAGGTGCAGGGCGGCGCGGCGGCCGGAGGCAAAGACGAGGTGGACGTACGTCGTCGACTCGTCACGGGTGTAGAGGCGGTCGACGATCCGCTCGATGAGCTCGGTGGAGTGGTCCACCGGGGACGCCACCCCGATCTCCTCGGGGTCGAAGCGCAGGTCGGGGGTGACGTACTTGGTGAGGATGTCGGCCGCGGCGTCGCGGTCGGGCCGGTCGATCCGGATCTTGAGGTCCAGCCGGCCCGGGCGCAGGATGGCCGGGTCGATCATGTCCTCCCGGTTGGAGGCGCCGATGACGATGACGTTGCGCAGGTCCTCCACGCCGTCGATCTCGGCGAGCAGCTGCGGCACGATCGTCGTCTCCATGTCCGAGGAGACGCCGGAACCGCGGGTGCGGAAGATCGAGTCCATCTCGTCGAAGAACACGATGACCGGGTTGCCCTCGGTGGCCTTCTCCCGGGCCCGCTCGAAGATCGACCGGATGTGTCGCTCGGTCTCGCCGACGTACTTGTTGAGCAGCTCCGGGCCCTTGATCGACAGGAAGTACGAGTTGGGGTAGCGGCCGTCGGAGACGTCCTCGCCGCGGGACTCCGCGGCGGCGCGCGCCAGCGAGTGCGCGACGGCCTTGGCGATGAGCGTCTTGCCGCACCCGGGCGGGCCGTAGAGCAGCACGCCCTTGGGCGGCGCCAGGTGGAACTCGCGGTAGAGCTCGTGGTGGACGAAGGGCAGCTCGATGGCATCCCGGATCTGCTCGATCTGCGGGCCGAGGCCGCCGATGTCCGAGTAGTCGACCGTCGGCACCTCCTCGAGCAGCAACTCGTCGACCTCGGCCTTGGGGACCACCTCGAAGGCGACGGCGGCCTTGGGGTCCACGAGCACGGCGTCGCCGGGACGGACCGGTGCGGGCGCGTCGGCCGTGCGCCCGCCGCGCAGGGCGGCGGCCAGGTGGACGATGTGCTCCTCGTCGTTGCCCAGCACCACGCGGGCCCGCTCGCCGTCGGCGAGGACGTCCCGGAGGATGGCGGTGACGCCGGTGACGGGCTGCTCGGGGCAGGTCTCGACGACCGTCATCGCCTCGTTGAGGCGCACGGTCATCCCCGGGGAGAGCGTGGCGGGGTCCACGCCGGGCGCCAGGGTGAGCCGCATCCGGCGGCCGGCGGCCTGGACCTCGGCGGTCTCCGGGCCGGTCGGCTCGGCGAGCACGATGCCGTACGTGCTCGGCGGGGTGCCGAGCCGCTCGACCTCGCCCTTGAGCGCCTCGAGCTGGTCGCGGGAGTCCTTGAGCAGCTCGGCGAGCCGGACGTTGCGCGCGCCGAGGGCGTCGATCTTGACCGACTTCTCGCGGTCCGCGCGCGCCGCCTCGTCCGCGGCCCGGCGCAGCCGCGCCAGTTCGGCGCGGTCGAGGGTGACCCTCTCCTGGCCGCCTCCGGCCGGGGAACGCCCGTCGGTCACCGTCATCACCTGCTCTCCAGCGCGCGCGTGCGCCTCGTCGTCGATCCCTTCCACCCTATCGCCGGGCGGAGACGGGGGTGCGACACGCGTGGGTGCGCCGCGTCAGTGTTTACCGCTGCGGCGCTGCGGCTTGAGGGTGGTGACGCCCTCGGCGAGGCGGCGGGCGGTGACGAGGAACGCGGTGTGCCCCTGCATCCGGTGCTCGGGGCGCACGGCCAGGCCCACGACGTGCCAGCCGCGGTTGATGCACTCCCAGGCGCGCGGCTCGGTCCAGCACTCCTGGCGGCGCAGGGCCTCGACCACCTCGGAGAGCTGCGTGGTGGTGGCCACGTAGGCCACGAGCACGCCGCCGGGCACCAGGACGTCGCGGACCGCGGGCAGGCACTCCCACGGGGCGAGCATGTCCAGGACCACGCGGTCCACCGGGCCGCCGAGGGCCTCGACGGTGGTCAAGGCGAGGTCGGCCACGCGCAGGTCCCAGTTCTCCGGGTGCTCGCCGTAGAAGGTGCGGACGTTGCGCTCGGCGTGCTCGGCGTGGTCCTCGCGGACCTCGTAGGAGAACACGCGGCCCTCCGGCCCCACGGCCCGCAGGAGCGAGCAGGTGAGGGCGCCGGAGCCGGCGCCGGCCTCGAGGACGCGGGCGCCCGGGAAGACGTCGCCCTCGTGGACGATCTGCGCGGCGTCCTTGGGGTAGATGACCTGCGCACCGCGCGGCATGGAGAGCACGTAGTCGGTGAGCAGCGGCCGCAGGGCGAGGTAATGGGCCTCCCCCGTCGAGGTGACGATCGAGCCCTCGGGGGTGCCGATGAGGTCGTCGTGGCGGACCGCGCCGTGGTGGGTGAAGAACTCGGCGCCCTCGACCAGGACCACGGTGTACTTGCGTCCCTTGGTGTCGGTGAGCTGGACGCGGTCGCCCACGACGAACGGGCCGGATCGCTGCACGGTGGACCTTTCGGGGATGGCGGGGACGGCCGGATGTCCGACCGAGTGTCTACCCTGCCAGGTGTGACGGATGCTCTGGAAATCGGTGGTACCGGCCCGGGTGGGGACGCAGGTGGTGGACCGCGGGCCGGCTCGGGTGACGACGGCGAGGTGGGCGGCCTCGTCCGGCGGCCGCTCGCGCTCTCGGCCTCGCGCGCGGCGGACTTCCGGCGGTGCCCGCTGTTGTACCGGCTGCGCGCGATCGACCGGATCCCCGAACCGCGTAGCCGCGCCCAGGTCCTGGGGACCGTGGTGCACGACGTGCTGGAGACGCTCTACGGGCTGGACCGGCCCGATCGCGGCCCGGCGCGGGCGGCCGATCTCGTGGGGGACGCGGTCGAGGCGTTCTTCGCGCCCGGCGGCGGGAACGAGGAGGGCGGGCTCGTCGTCGTCCCCCACGCCGACCGGGACGCGTTCCGCGCCGAGGCGGCCGCGCTGGTCGCCACCCTGTACGGCGTGGAGGACCCGCAGCGCTTCTCCCCCGCCGCGTGCGAGCAGTACCTCGTCACCGCCACGGCCGCGGGGACCCCGCTGCACGGCTACCTGGACCGCGTGGACGTGGCCCCCACCGGCGAGGTGCGGGTGGTCGACTACAAGACGGGCAAGCCGCCGCGGCCCGCGTACCGGGACGAGGCCATGTTCCAGATGCGCTTCTACGCGCTCATGTACCGGCGGATCCATGGCGTGCTGCCCACGCAGCTCAAGCTCATCTACCTCAAGGACGGGAGCTGGCTCACCCTCTCCCCCGACGCCGAGGCGCTCGCGGGCACCGAGGCGACGCTGGACGCGCTGTGGGCGGCCATCGAGTCCGCCGGGGCGAGCGGCGAGTTCGCGCCCCGGACCTCGCGACTGTGCGACTGGTGCGCGCACCAGAGCCTGTGCCCGGCCTTCGGGGGCACCCCGCCCGAGTACCCGGGCTGGCCGGGCAGCCGGGTGGTACCTGTGGACGTGACACCGATCGAGCGGCCCGGAGGAGCAGGGTGATGACGGACGCGTACTTCGAGCCGCGGGGCACCGACGGCGACTGGGAGGTCTTCCACGCCACCGACCACACGGTGAGCGCGTGGGGGCCGGACCTGCAGCACGGATCGCCGCCCGCGGCGATCCTCACCCGGGCCATGGACCGCCACGAGCGCACGGAGTCCACCCGCATCGCCCGCGTGACCGTCGACCTGCTCGGGGCGGTGCCCCTGGGCGAGGTCCGCACCCGGGCCCGCGTCTCCCGGCCCGGCCGGCGTGTGCAGCTGCTCGAGGCCGAGCTCGAGGCCGGCGGCCGCGTCGTGGCCCGGGGCAGCGCCTGGCGCATGCTCATCGGCGACACGGCGGACGTCGAGCAGACCGCCGAGCCCGCCCTCCGGCTGCCGGACGAGGACCTGGACAGCACGTTCTTCGACCGCTGGACCAGCGGGTACATCGACTCGCTCGAGCTGCGCGGGGACCGCGACGGGGCCGTGTGGGCGCGCACGCGGCTGCCGCTCGTCGCCGGCGAGGAGATGACCCCCGTGGAGCGCGTCATGTCGGTGGCGGACATCGCCAACGGCGTGGGCGCGGTGCTCGAGCCCGAGCAGTGGCGGTTCCTCAACACCGACCTCGTCACCCACCTGCACCGGCGCCCGGAGGGCGAGTGGATCGGCGTGGCCGCCGACGCCTCGATCGGCCCCGACGGCGTGGGCGCCACCGCGGGCACGCTCTACGACGAGCGCGGCCCGATCGGCCACACCCTGCAGGCGCTGCTCGTCGAACGGGTCTGACGGGCTCGTTCGCCCGCCCGGACGGGGCGTGGGCGTCAGCCGCCCATCCGGCAGGACCGGATGTCGGTGGCGATGATCGCCCGCGCCCCGGCCGCGGCCAGCTCGTCCATGATCGCGTTGACCTTCTTGCGCGGCACCATCGACCGCACGGCGACCCACGCGGGATCGGCCATCGGCGAGACCGTCGGCGACTCGATCCCCGGCGTGATCGCCGAGACGGACTCGAGCAGCTCCTTGGGGCAGTCGTAGTCGAGCATCATGTACTGCTGGGCAAAGACCACGCCCTGCAGCCGCGCCCGCATCTGCCGCATGGCCGCCGTCGGCTCGGCGCCGCGCCGCGAGATGAGCACGCCCTCCGAGTCGCAGAGGACGTCCCCGAACGCCTCCAGCTCGTGCAGCTTGAGGGTGCGGCCCGAGCCCACGACGTCGGCGATGCAGTCCGCCACCCCGAGCTGGATGGAGATCTCCACCGCGCCGTCGAGCCGGATCACCTCGGCCTCGATCCCCCGGTCCTCGAGGTCGCGGCGCACGATGTTGGGGTACGAGGTGGCGATGCGGGCGCCGGCGAGCTTCTCGGTGGTCCACCCGGCGCCCTGCGGGCCCGCGTAGCGGAACGTGGAGTGACCGAAGCCCAGCTGCAGCAGCTCGTCGACCTCCGCCCGCGAGTCGGCGGCCAGGTCGCGGCCGGTGATGCCCAGCTCGAGCCGGCCGGAGCCCACGTAGACGGCGATGTCCTTGGGGCGCAGGAAGTAGAACTCGACCTCGTTCTCGCGGTCGATCAGGGACAGGTCCTTGCTCCCCTCGCCGCGGCGGCGGTAGCCGGCCTCGGCGAGCATCTCGGAGGCGGACTCGGACAGGGCGCCCTTGTTGGGGACGGCGACGCGCAGCATGGTGACTCCCGTGGGGTGGGTGTGGGGCCGGATGAGGGTGACGTCTACAGGTGCCTGTAGACGTCCTCCAGGCCGAGCCCGCGCTTGAGCATCATGACCTGGGTCCAGTAGAGGAGCTGCGAGATCTCCTCGGCCAGTTCCTCGTCGGACTGGTACTCGGCCGCGATCCACACCTCGCCGGCCTCCTCGTTGACCTTCTTGCCGAGGTGGTGCACGCCCTTGTCGAACGCGGCGACGGTCCCCGACCCCTCCGGGCGGGTGGCGAGGCGTTCGGACAGCTCGGCGAACAGCGAGTCGAAGGTCTTCACGCGCCCGATTCTCCCACAGGGCCGCCCACGGGCACCCCCGAGGTGAGTGAGAAGAGCTCGGCCACGTCCATGCCGGCCAGCCCGGAATGCGTGCGGGCGCCCGGGACGTCCGGCTGGCCGTCGGTGGACGGGACGTAGAGCACCCGCAGGCCGGCGGCCACGGCGGAGGTGGCGCCGGTGACGGAGTCCTCGACGGCCACGGTGTCGGCCGGGGCCACGCCCAGCCGCCGGCACGCGAGCAGGTACGGGTCCGGGGCCGGCTTGGGGTCGGCCACCATGCAGCCGGTCACGATCACCTCGAAGCGGTCGCGGCGGAGGAAGTCGAGCGGCACCGACGCCACGTCGGCCTCCGTGTTGGTGACGAGGGCGACCCGGGTGCCGGTCCGGGCGAGGTCCTCGAGCAGTTCCTCGGCGCCCGGTTGCCACTGCATGTCCGTGCGCATGAGCTCGGTCACCCGCGAGTTGAGGCGGTGCGCGAGCCGCTCGTACTCCTCGCCCTCGACGGGGCGGCCGGTGTACTCGCCGAGGATGTCGAAGAACCCGCGCAGCGAGTTGCCCAGCGTCCGCTCCCGGGTCGAGTCGTCGAGCGGACGCCCCATGTGTTCGGCGAGCTCGTACACGGCCACGTCCCACAGGCGTTCGGTGTCGACGAGCGTGCCGTCCATGTCGAGGCAGACGGCGGCCGGGCGCGGGATCTCGGAGAAGCTGGTCACGGCCTACTTTCTACCCGAACCGCGCCGGGCGTGGCCGGACACCTCACCCGCAGTCGGGGACCGTCACCTCGAGGCCGGTCGAGGCGGTGCGGCTGCCGAGCGATCCGAACTCGTATCCGCCGGGGATCCCGATCCGGATGTCGACGTCGACCGTCACCCGGCCGGCCCCCGTGAGCATGTGCTCCTGGGACTCGGAACTGCCGTTGGCGCCGTGGCCGAGGGTCCCGCCCGCGGCGCCGGTGTCGGCGTTGCGCCAGGAGATGCTCGTCGCGGTGTAGAAGACCGTGACGTCGCGGAGCCAGGCACCCCAGCCGTGGTTGACGAACCCCTGCCAGTCGGGGTCCTCGGTGGTGACGAGCAGCGACTCCGTGCCGTCGGTGGCGGAACACAGGGGGATCGCCTGTACACGGATCGTCCGATCCGGTCCGGGCCACGGACTGGCGATGGTGACGTACTCGTCAACGCTGTGGGCTGCGGCGACCGGGGCGGCCACGAGCGCGGTGGCGAGGGCGGTGGCGCCGGCGACGGAGACGGCGGTGAGGCGGCGGGTGACGGGGAACATGACGGTCCCTCCTCGGACTCGGGGGTCACCCCCTACATCGTGATCTGCATCACATTCGTTAGTCCGTCGTCCGCGGCGCCGCGGCGTCGAAGTCGCTGAGCTTGCGCGAGACCATCACCACGCGGGCCGAGTTGAGGATCGCCGCGATGTCGATGACCTCCTGGGCGATCGCCCCGGCCAGCGGGGTGAGCAGGCCGAAGACGGCGAGGATCATGCCGATCACCGACAGGCCCATGCCACCGATCGCGGACTGCAGGGCGATCCGCCGCATGCGCGCCCCGATGTGCAGCAGATCGTCCAGGCGCTCCAGCGAGGAGTCGAGGACCACCGCGTCGGCGGCCTCCGCGGTCACGTCCGAGGAGGCGCCGAATGCCACGCCGGCGGAGGCGGCCGTCATGGCCGGGGCGTCGTTGATGCCGTCGCCGAGGAACAGCGTCGGTCCGTGCTTCGTGCGTTCGCGGACGATCTCGAGCTTGCCCTCCGGGCTCACCCCGCCGTAGACCTCCGTGATCCCCACCTTGTCGGCCAGGTGGCGGACCTCCGCCTCGCGGTCGCCGGAGATGATCATCATGTGCTTGACGCCGTGCGAGCCGGGCAGGTGCGCCACGAAGTCGGTGGCGGCGGCCCGCGGCTCGTCGCTGAACCGGACGGTCGCGGCGTAGCGGTCGTCCACCAGGATCACCGACTCCATGCCGATCTCGGTGTCCGGCAGCAGCGGCAGCGAGTCCGGGTCGACGGCGGCCAGACCGCGACGGTTGGTCAGGCGCAGCGAGCGGCCGTCGACGACGCCGACCAGCCCCTGGCCGGGCTTCTCGCCCACCGAGTCGATCGGCGGCAGGTCGAGGCCGCGCTCGGCGGCGGCGTCGACGATCGCCGAGGCCAGCGGGTGGCGCGAATAGACCTCGACGGCCGCCGCCATGGCGAGGACCTCGTCGCCGTCGACCCCGTCGGCGGTGTGGATCTCCGTGAGCACCGGGCGCCCGTAGGTGAGGGTGCCCGTCTTGTCGAACATCACCGTCTCGACCCGGCCGACGTCCTCGAGCATGGCCGGGTTCTTGATGATGATCCCGCGCTTGGCGGCCAGGGAGATGGCACCGATGATCGCCACCGGCACGCCGATGAGCAGCGGGCACGGGGTGGCCACCACGACCACCGCGAGGAACCGCGTGGGGTCGCCGGAGATCACCCAGCCGATCACGCCGAGTGTCAGCGCGACCACCGTGTACCAGGCGCCCAGCCGGTCGGCGAGCCGGCGCATCGGCGGCCGGTTCTCCTCCGCCTCCCGCAGGACGCCGACGATCTTGGCGTAGCGGGAGTCGGCCGCGATCTTCTCCGCCCGGACCGTGAGGGCCACCTCGCCGTTGACCGCGCCGGAGATGACCTGCGAGCCGGTGGACTTGGGCACGACGTAGGGCTCGCCGGTGAGGTACGACTCGTCCATGGCGCCGTGGCCGTCCACCACCTCGCCGTCGACCGGGCACAGCTCGTGCGGCAGCACGAGGACGAGGTCGCCCACCTCGACCTCGTCGGCGTGGACGTCGTCCACCCCGTCCGCCAGAACGGCCCCGCGGAGCCGGTGCGCCACCGTGGGGCTGCGCCGCGCGAGCGCGTCGAGGGTGGCCGAGGCCCGCCGCGAGGCCGCGTCCTCGAGGGCCTCGCCGCCGGAGAGCATGAGCACGATGATCGCCGCGACCAGCCACTCGCCGAGGATCACCGCCGTGATGATCGACACCGCGGCGAGCATGTCCGCGCCGCCCGCGCTACGGATGGCGTTGCGCACCACCTCGATGATGAGCGGGATCCCGCCCACCACGACCACCGCGACGAGCGGGGACCGGACGAGCCACTCTCCCGTCGCCGTGGCGTCGAGGTCGGTGAGGAAGCGCAGCGCGAGGTACACGGCGATGGCCACCACGGTGGCGATCGCCAGCAGTCCCTCCCGCGACCCGGCGAAGGTCCTGAGAGCACTGTCCCGGGCGACGGGCCGGGCGGACGTCGCCGGTGCGGTCACAGAGGTCTCCATGACCTCATCATGGCCCACCGGCAGGCCGTCTACCAGCAAGGACAGGCTGCCCTCACGGCCCGGTCACGTGTTGAAGTACTTCGCCTCCGGGTGGTACAGCACGAACGCGTCCGTGGACTGCTCCGGGTGCAGCTGCAGCTCCTCGGAGAGCTCCACGCCGATCCGCTCGGGCTCGAGCAGGTCCACCACGACCTTCCGCGACTCCAGGTCCGGGCAGGCGCCGTAGCCGAAGCTGTAGCGCGCGCCACGGTACTTGAGGTCGAAGTAGTCGGTGATCGCGTCGGGGTCCTCCTCGGACACCGCGCCGTCGGGCAGCCGCAGCTCGTCGCGGACGCGCCGGTGCCAGAACTCGGCGAGCGCCTCGGTGAGCTGCACGGACAGGCCGTGCACCTCCATGTAGTCGCGGTACTCGTTGGCGGCGAAGAGCTCGTTGGCGAAGTCGGCGATCGGGCTGCCCATGGTGACGAGCTGGAACGGCAGCACGTCCACCGTGCCCTCGGCCTCGCACCGCTCCTTGGAGGCCAGGAAGTCGGCGATGCACAGGAAGCGCGGCCGCTGCTGACGCGGGAAGGACACCCGGTGCAGCACCTCGGCGTCGGGGCGGGGCTCGGCGAGGATGCACACGTCGTCACCGTCGGAGTAGGCCGGGAAGTAGCCGTACACCACCGCCGCGTGGGAGAGGATCCCCTGCGTGGTGAGCCGGTTGATCCAGTCCCGCAGTCGCGGCCGGCCGTCGGTCTCCACGAGCTCCTCGTAGCTGGGCCCCTCTCCCCCGCGGACGCCGCGCAGGCCCCACTGGCCGAGGAACAGGGCGCGCTCGTCCAGGTGGCCGGCGTAGTCGGCCACCGGGATGCCCTTGGCGATACGGGTGCCCCAGAACGGCGGGGTGGCGATGGGCTGGTCGGCCGCCACGTCGGAGCGGGCCGGGATCTCGATCGGCTCGGCCTCGGCGGCCCGCTTGGCGGCGATCGCCTCGCTGCGGGCGCGGCGCTCGCGCCGCTCGGCGGCCTTGGCGGCCGACTCCGAGGACTGCGCGATGGGCACGCCGGTCCGCTTCGCCGTCATCACCTCGTCCATGAGCCGGAGGCCCTCGAACGCGTCACGGGCGTAGAACACGTCGCCCTGGTACATCTCCGCCAGGTCCACCTCCACGAAGGCGCGCGTGAGCGCGGCGCCACCCAGCAGCACCGGGAACTCGCCGGCGATGCCCTCGTTGTTGAGCTCGACGAGGTTGTCCTTCATCACCACGGTCGACTTCACGAGCAGGCCCGACATGCCGATCACGTCGGCCTTGTTCTCGCGGGCCGCCGAGATGATGTCGGCGATCGGCTGCTTGATGCCGATGTTCACCACGTCGTAGCCGTTGTTGGACAGGATGATGTCCACGAGGTTCTTACCGATGTCGTGGACGTCGCCCTTGACGGTGGCCAGGACGATCTTGCCCTTGCCGTCCTCGTCCGTGGCCTCCATGTGGGGCTCCAGGTGCGCCACCGCGGCCTTCATCGTCTCGGCCGACTGCAGCACGAACGGCAGCTGCATCTGTCCGGAGCCGAACAGTTCGCCCACGGTCTTCATGCCGTTCAGGAGGTGGTCGTTGATGATCTGCAGCGGCGGGATCTCGGCCATCGCGGCGTCGAGGTCGTCCTCGAGGCCGTTGCGCTCGCCGTCGACGATCCGCGCCGCGAGCCGCTCCATGAGCGGCATCGCCGCGAGCTCCGCCGCGCGCTCGTCCTTGGCGCTGGCCGCGGACACGCCCTCGAACAGCTCCATGAACACCTGCAGCGGGTCGTAGTCGTCGCTCCGGCGGTCGTAGACCAGGTCCAGCGCCACCTCGCGCTGCCGCTCGTCGATCTTGTTCATGGGCAGGATCTTGGAGCTGTGCGCGATGGCCGTGTCCAGCCCCGCCTGGATGCACTCGTGGAGGAACACCGAGTTGAGGACCTGCCGCGCGGCCGGGTTGAGGCCGAACGAGATGTTGGACAGGCCCAGCGTGGTGTGGATGCGCGGGTGCGCCTCGGTGAGCCGGCGGATCGCCTCGATCGTCTCGATGCCGTCGCGGCGCACCTCTTCCTGGCCCGTGGAGATGGGGAAGGTGAGGCAGTCGATGATGATGTCGTCCTCGTCGACCCCCCAGTTGCCCGTGAGGTCGGCGATCAGGCGCTCGGCGATCCGCACCTTGTGGTCGGCGGTGCGGGCCTGGCCCTCCTCGTCGATCGTCAGGCCCACCACGGCGGCGCCGTGCTCGGTGACGAGCCGCATGATGCGCTGGAAGCGCGAGTCGGGGCCGTCGCCGTCCTCGTAGTTCACCGAGTTGACGGCGCAACGCCCGCCCAGGTGCTCCAGGCCGGCGCGGATCACGTCGGGCTCGGTGGAGTCGAGCATGATCGGCAGCGTCGAGGAGGTGGCCAGGCGGCCGGCGAGCTCGGCCATGTCGCCCGAGCCGTCGCGGCCCACGTAGTCCACGCACAGGTCGAGCATCTGCGCGCCGTCGCGCATCTGGCCCTTGGCGATCTCCATGCACGTGTCCCAGTCGCCGGCCAGCATGGCCTCGCGGAACTTCTTGGAGCCGTTGGCGTTGGTGCGCTCGCCGATCATGATGATCCCGGCGTCCGCCCGCAGCGGCGTGACCGAGTACAGCGAGGACACGGCGTTGATCGGCGCGGGCTCGCGCTCGGCCTGGGTGCGGTCCAGGACCTGCTCGCGCAGGCGCGTGATGTGCTCGGGCGTGGTGCCGCAGCAGCCGCCCACCATGGACAGGCCGAACTCGGAGACGAAGTCGGCGACCTGCGGGCCGAAGTCCTCGGCGCCGAGCGGGTAGACGGCGCCGTTCGGGCCGAGCTCCGGCAGGCCGGCGTTGGGCATCACCGACACCGGGATCGAGGCGTGCTGCGACAGGTAGCGCAGGTGCTCCACCATTTCGGCGGGGCCCGTGGCGCAGTTGAGGCCGATCATGTCGATGCCCAGCGGCTCCAGGGCCGTGAGCGCCGCGCCGATCTCCGAGCCGAGCAGCATGGTGCCGGTGGTCTCGATGGTGACGTGCGAGATGATCGGCAGCTTCCTGCCGGCGGCCTCCATGCCGCGCTGGCAACCCAGGACGGCGGCCTTGACCTGCAGCAGGTCCTGGCTGGTCTCGATGAGGTAGGCGTCGATCCCGCCGCGGGCCAGCCCCTCGGCGGCGCGGGCGTAGGCGTCGCGGATCTCCTCGAAGGTGGTCTGGCCGAGCGAGGGCAGCTTGGTGCCGGGGCCGAGCGAGCCCAGGACCATCCGCGGGGTGCCGTCCTCGGAGGGGCCCATCTCGTCGGCGACCCGCCGCGCGATCGCGGCGCCCTTCTCGGCCAGCTCCTCGATCCGGTCCACGATGTCGTAGTCGGCGAGGTTGGACAGGTTGCAGCCGAAGGTGTTGGTCTCCACCAGGTCGGCCCCGGCGGCGAAGAAGGCGCGGTGGATCTCCGCCACCACGTCGGGGCGGGTGGCGTTGAGGATCTCGTTGCAGCCCTCGAGGCCCAGGAAGTCGTCGTCCACGTCGAGGTCCACGGCCTGCAACATGGTTCCCATCGCCCCGTCCCCGATGAGTACACGCCGACGGGCGGCGTCCAACAAGGGCGAATCGAAAGCGGCAGACATGCCCGCCAGTGTAGGTGGGACGACGACGAGGTCGAACGTAGGCTGGACGGATGACGGTCGACTGGACTTCCGACGGACACCTCGACGTGGAGAACCCGATCATGCTCGTGGCGTTCGAGGGGTGGAACGACGCGGCCGACGTGGCGACGGGGACGATCGAGCACCTGGCCCTGAACTGGGAGGCGCGCCCGATCGCGGAGATCGGCGGCGACGACTTCTTCGACTACCTCGACCAGCGCCCGCTCGTGCGGCACGCCGGCGGCGTCTCCCGGGCGATCGAGTGGCCGCGGATCATGGTGTCGGTGTGCCGGCCCGACGGCTTCGCCCACGACGTGGTGCTGGTCCACGGGCCGGAGCCGGCCCTCAAGTGGCGCCGCTTCGCCGCCGAGTTCGTGGACCTGGTGGACACCCTCGAGGTGACCCAGGTGGTCCTGCTGGGCGCCTACCTCGCGGACATCCCCCACACCCGGCCGGTCCCCCTGACCGGGGCCGCCTTCAGCCGCCAGCGCGTGGGCGGGATGGGGGTCGACGCCTCGGACTACGAGGGCCCCACCGGCATGACCGGCGTGCTGCAGCAGTTGCTCACCGAGGCCGGCGTGCCGGCCCTGAGCCTGTGGGCGGGGATCCCCCACTACGTGGCCTCGCCGCCCAATCCACGCGGGACCGAGGCGATGCTCTCGTGGCTCGGCGAGCAGCTGGGCATCGCGGTGCCGATGGACGCCCTGCGCTCCCAGGCCCGGTCGTGGGTCGAGAAGGTGGACGTGGCCGCCCGCGAGGACGACGACCTGCGCGACTACATCCAGTCCCTCGAGGACCGCGTGGACGAGGGCCAGGTGGACCCGGGTGTGGACCCGGAGCCCGACCGCGGTCGCGCCGCCGACGGCGACGCCATGCCGCTGGTCGACGGCGACGCGATCGCCGCCGAGTTCGAGAAGTTCCTCCGCGGCGACCGCGGCGACACCGACGGCACCTAGGGCTACCCGGTATCTAGCCCGCCGCGCCTGGGTCGGGCCGGGCGGGGCCGCTCAGAGACGGATGCCCAGCAGCGCGTCGATCGCGGTCGCGACGGTGGCGCCGGCACCGGGGTCGGACGCGTCCCCGGCGAGCGTGGCCCCGGCCCACGCGTCGACGGCCGCGAGGGC